>CAZUTR010000254.1:0-4209 GCA_964623545.1 uncultured Pirellulales bacterium
AGAAGACGGGTCGAACGGCTTGATAACTATCATATCCGCCTGCGGCGCTGCTAGGGTAGCCATCTGTTTTAGCGGTGTGGGTGTGCCGTAGTAATCGGCCTTGATATTTTCAACCAAACCAACAGAGGCACGGCCGGTCCTGACAGTCTTTAACTCGTCGTGCAAGTATTCAACCGCCTTACACATTTGTTGTTCGTGTTCGGCGATTATTTTTTGAGTAGGCATACAGAATCTCCGCTCCTAACAGATAATGGTGCCAACCTGCCGGCCTTCGATTGCTTTTTTTATGTTCCCCTCTTTGAAAATATTCAAAACGATAACCGGAATTTTATTATCCCGGCACAGACTTATCGCCGAATGGTCCATAATTCTGAGATTTTTCGTGAGTACATCATCATAAGATAATTTTTCAAACAGCTCAGCATCCGGATTTTTTTCTGGGTCGTCGCTGTAAACCCCCTCAACCTTTGTGGCCTTTATTATTAAATCCGCATCGAGCTCTGTCGCCCTCAAAGCGGCACAAGTATCGGTTGTGAAGAAAGGATTTCCCGTGCCACCGGCTAAAATCACAATCCTTTTTTGTTCGAGGTGCTGCAGGGCTTTTCTACGAACGAACCGCTCGCACATTGCGGGGACATCTATTGCGCTGAGAACCTCGGTTTCCTGGCCTTTGGCTTTGAGCGTTTCCTGCAGGGCACAGGCATTGATAATAGTAGCTAACATCCCCATATAATCCGCTGTGTTTCTGGGAATGTGGCTGTTTTCGGAAAAACGTTCTCCTCTTAAGAAATTGCCTCCACCCACAACGACCGCTATGTCCAGCCCGAGTCCGCATATTTCCAGAATTCTTTCGGCGATTGATTCGAGCTGGGAAACCGCAATTCCAAATCCTCCGGGCCTGCAAAAACTTTCACCCGAGAGTTTTAACAATATGCGATTGTATTTAATCTCAGCCATTTTATCTCGAAGGCGCGAACAGCCGCGTTTTTCAGTGCTAAGTTCTGAGTTGACTCAAAACCACACTTGCTATCCAACTTCGAAACGGACAAATCTTTTAATCTTTGCTTCGCCACCAGCTTGCTTGGATGCATTAGCAAGGACCTGTTCGATGGTTTTGCTGTCGTCCTTAACGAACGGCTGCAGCAGCAGACAATTCTCCGTGTAGAATTTTCTCATCTTGCCTTCTACGATTTTATCTATGATATTCGCAGGCTTATTCTTGACCTGCTCGGCAAAAATAGATTTCTCACTTTCGATTGTTTCGCCGTCAATTCCATTTTTATCCAGGGCCAGCGGCTTGGCTGCTGTAATATGCATTGCTATGTCGGCTGCTATTTGTTTTAGTGCGTCCGACTGCGCCACAGCGTCATCGCCGGTATCAATCTGAACCATTGTGCCTACTTTTTTATTGAAATGAACATATATGCCGATAAGCCCGGCGCCATCGAGTTTATACTTTGCATAATCTCCGACATCGGTTTTCTCACCTGTTTTGCTCACAATTTCAGTCAGGATGTCGCTGAATTTTTTGCCGTCGATAGCTGTCTGGAGAATACTATCGGCTCCCTCATCCGCCACGCAGGCCATTGCATATTCCGCCAACTTATCCGCTGCAGCCACAAAATCATCGCTCTTGGCTACAAAGTCAGTCTCGCAGCATAAAGTAGCAAGCACAGCGGTCTTGCCGTCTTCGCTGATTTTGCTCACAACTATACCTTCAGAAGTCTCTCTCCCGGCTCGTTTTGCCATAGTAGCAAGACCCTTCTTTCTGAGAATTTGCATAGCATTGTCAATATCGCCATCAGCTTCCTGAAGGGCCTTTTTACAGTCCATCATTCCCTGTCCACTCATTTTCCGTAGTTTCATTACCATTGAAGCTGAAATTTCTACCATCTTAAAAACTCCTAATTCTTGTATCGGATTAACTCAAATCAAAGCGGGCTTATAATTGTCAACCGGCTGTGAAATCATCCATCCTCCGAAATAAAAATTCTACTAAGGTCAGGTCGGCTAAAACCCAAAAACTTACGTTTTCGTTTTTTCGCGTTGGCTATCTACTCTGTCTTTTCCTGCTCAGCTTCGGTTTTTTGCGAGGACAGCTCTGGATTCTCAGCCGGCTCAGCCGATGTTGAATCTGTAGCTTTTATGGACTCATCTTTCACAGCGGTCTCAGTAACAGAGTCAGCTTGAGTGGCAGTTGTTGTTTCAGTCTCAGCTTGTCCTTCATCCGCTCGCGCCAAGACGGTTCTCTTTGAGCGCACTCGCCTAGGTCGAGCCGTTGTTTCTTTACGAGCCGAAACCATTGTTTTGCCGGCTGCCGCTGCATCGGCCAACTCATTAAGTATCAAGTCAATCGCCCTTATCGAGTCATCATTTGCAGGTATAGCCACATCAACAGTATCAGGGTCCGAATCGGTATCGATAAGTGCAACCGTGGAAATACCCAGTTTCCTGGCCTCACGTAACGCAAGATATTCCTTCCTTGCATCAACAGCTATCACGACACCCGGCAGACGAGACATCTTACGAACACCACCCAGGTTGCTGCTTATTTTCCGCATTTCGCGTTTCAGCCGCGATGCCTGCTTTTTGCTCTCTTTCTCAAGTTCGCCGCTTTCCTGCATATATTCCAACTGTTCCAGCCGTTGAAGTTGTGAGCGTATAGTTCTGAAATTGGTGAGCATTCCGCCAAGCCATCGTTGAGAGACGAAGTGCATACCGCACTTGTTTGCAGCGGCCTGGACGGCCTTTTGTGCCTGGCGCTTCGTGCCTACAAAAACAACATCCTGCCCGGAAGAGACCACTTCGGTGATTAGCTTTTTAGCAATCAACAAACCCGCTAAAGTTTTTTTCACATCGATAATATGAATATTTCCGCGCTTTGCGAAAATAAAAGGGGCCATTTTGGGATTCCATCGACTCACACTGTGTCCAAAATGTACCCCGGCGTTAATCAGTTCACGAGCCAGCTCTTTAGCCACATAAACCTCCGAAACATGTTCAACATTTAGTTCTTCTCTGCCACTGAGACATAGCTAAATACAGGAAACTAATGCAAATCGAACATTGTGTCAAGAATTTTTATCCAAAGAATTTTTCCAAGTACAGTGATGCCCTGAGCTTGTACGCAAAATCGGTAAAAAACTTTCTGTACGGTCCTCTTTGCTCCCGGGTCGATATTGTCGGGTATGTATACTTTGCCTTTGTGCTTGTCTTCTTTGCTCTCGGTTTAGCTTAACTTATACTAAACTATCCAGACACATCCTATAAAAATGCCCTTTTGGAGGGATATGAGCGGATTTTAATAATAAAGAATAAGACCGAAAATTGTTGGAGCTTTATTCAAGACGGTCAATATCTCCGGCCATTGCTTAATTGAGCCGGGTTCAATAGTGATTTGTTGACTGGTTTTTGCTCTCTAATACCAAACCGTGATTATAATATTGGGCTCCGTCTTTTTCCCCTGGACATCACCTGTTGTTGTATTGGTCAGCTTTATTGATATATCCGGGTTTACCTTCAGCCAATCGCTGATTTGTTCATCAAGAAATTCTATAGCGCCAGCGTGCAGCTTCGTAAAAAAGGTCCTTACCCCTGTGACGCGCTCGGCAGAAGAAGCTGCTTCTTTAGTAACCTTCGTCCTAACTGGTCTTGGCACCTTGGGGATTGGTTTAGCTTTCGGGACCTGCTCAGCACTACCGCCGCCTAAGGTCAGAGGGGCATGTGAAATACCGGACTTATCCGCGTCGTCATCTTCGAGAGGAACCAGATTATCCGGTTCATCATTGTCAGAACTACTGATATCAAGATTGTCAATGTCGAAATCATCCATAAATGGGCCTCCACTATTTTTTAGCTGATACAAAGGATTTCTTTCCTGCTGACCATTACACCAAAAAGTGGTCTATTAGTCAAGACAAATACCCATCTTAAAAGAAATTGAAAAATTAGAAAAAACCCAACAACTCGCTGATTTTCGACATTGTTCCAACCGTGTTTTCTCATGGAGAATTTGTCAAAGGCCAAATTCCGTGGCGAGAAGTCAAATTTTCTTGCAATATTTTCGGTTCAGATGTAAATTACCCACCGCAACAGGGCCCGTAGCTCAGCGGTTAGAGCAGTGGACTCATAATCCATTGGTCGAAGGTTCGAATCCTTCCGGGCCCATCTTTTAACATACTAATAAGCACCTGATAAGCTCAAAAAGCA
>CAZUTR010000255.1:0-4185 GCA_964623545.1 uncultured Pirellulales bacterium
AGCGGTACACAAATTGACGACAAACGATAAGCATTGCCACTTTATTGGCAGGGCCAGAGAGGCTGAGCCCTTTTATATCCCTGCGGAGAATATAAGCTGTCCTTTAGCCAGGTTCCATCTGGGAATTGAGAAGCCAGACCTAAAAAGTTTAGCTCAGACGCTGGTGGGCTGGACCGACGCCGTGGATCAAGAGACAGGGCTTAAGTTTCTTAACTCAGCATACCGCATGAACCAGCCGTACAAATACATTGCTTACTTCGGCTATCTAACCAATGACCTCAAACCGGATGTGATAATAAGAATCTGTAACCCGGAAGAGATTCAACAAATAGTCCAAAGATATTCGTCTCTGACTGGTGAAAGAGTTGATTCTCCCATTTCAGGTATCGGAGCAGCGTGTGGCGAATGTACAGCATACGTTCTAATGAGAGGATTGCCGGTGGTTTCGGTCGGCTGTAATGGCTCAAGACCGGGTATAAATCTCAGAGAGGACGAATTACTCCTGGCTGCACCATTTGGTTCCATGATGTCTGGGTTGATGATAAGGTAAAATAAATAGAACACAAACAATACTGCACAAATGCTGATAGTGTTTTGGGCATAGAAAGGTACAAGAATATCGATAACTTGCAACCGAAGCAATCCTTCATGTAGCGAGCCTTTTTACGTATCACACATGTGCCTGATTTATACAAAGGATGAGCGAGTTTCTGAGCTATGGTTCCCCCGAAACCCCGGCGATTCGCAGATAAAATGGCACACTAAAGCCATCTTACTGGACTTACATAAAATATAAAATTGGTTAACATTTTATATATCCGCAAGCCAGTTTTCTGCAAAGACCGACAATCCGCCACTGTAACCTTCATACCAAATGCCCGATTTTTACTTACCTCTGGGCGAGCCTAATGCCATATCATCAATAGTCCACACCAACTAGTGCCTGCAACCCAGGCTCAATCGGCACACCAGCATATTATGGATGCACTATAAGTGCTATGTCATTGACCATTTAATCTCCACTCAAATCTGTCCATGACAAGGCCGTACGAATCCATGCGCAGGTGGGATAGTTATCTGTGTTAGCGATCGACATACCATCAGGACTGAACCTCGCATCGAGTACATACCATCCCTGGTCAAAGGTAATCAACTCCTTTCCAACTTTCCAGTCCCAAAGACGAATTGTGCGGTTTGTATTTTCTGAAAGTCACCTCTTCCCATCTGAACTGAATTGCGGAGTGTCCACGCTGCCGCCGCCGTATTTAGCCCGGACGGGTGCAGGTAGAAAAAATGTGATAACAATGCAATAGATTTGTTTTAAGGTGCCTCGTGAAGAACCCATTTTTTTCCCTGATTAGAAAACAAACTAAAAAATCACCCTTTATATAATGATTATATAAATTTGCTGGATTCTAATCAAGGACTTTTTGATACGAAAACGCTAAATAGATGCATGAATCGCGTTTGCCAAATCTGCCTTCGCGTTGATAATCGCCTGCTCGACACATTTTTTCCAGTCATCACCGAACTGCTCTTTGTATTTTGGCTTTTCGTACGCATAAATTATCGAGCGGGATGCGTTGATTAACGCTCCCATTCCGTCGGCTTTGCAAAATCGCATACAATCCGCAGCCGAAGCGCCCTGCGAGCCGTAGCCCGGCACGAGAAACCATATCCTGTCATATTTCTTTCGCAGCTCTGTCGTTGTCTTTGGTGCTGTGCCTCCTACCACCATTCCGATATTGCTGTAACCGCTTGTGCCGATTTGTTCAGGTCTGTTCGCAATCCCACCGACAGCCTCAGCCATTTTTTCATACATCTTCCTGCCGTCGGCATCGGCGAAATCCTGAATTGCCGCCGCTGAAGGATTGCTCGTTCTTACTAATACGAACAGACCCCTGCCGTTTTTGTTGGCCATATCGGCGAATGGCTCGATGCCATCTATCCCTGTATAGCCGTTGATTGTGATGGCATCCGGCGTGACAGTATCCTGCAAACCGGCCATTTCCAATTTATCCAGATGGGCCGCAGCATAAGATTGAGCTGTATGGCCTATGTCACCGCGTTTGACGTCCCCGATTACTTCCAGGTCCAGCTCTTTTGCCTCGGATACCAGTGAGTAGTATGCCTCAACACCCTGCCACAGATACTTTTCAAAAAAGGCGATGTTTATCTTCACCGCCGGCACCAGAGGCGCTGCGATTTGAAGCACCTGTTTGGAATAATCCAAAATCGCATTAACCTCGGCGGAACTGTAACGCTCGTCGTCACTCTGAGTTTTTTTTCGAATCGCTTGTGGAAGTTTGGAGTAAACCGGGTCCAGTCCCACGACCAGGGCGGTTCCCTTCTTCTTCACTGCTTCGACCAGCCGGTCGGCAAAATGACTTGACATCTTTTTATAAACCTCTCTTTTTTGTTTTTTACTTTTGCATTTTTCTTTTTACTATAATCCCGGCTTTAATATTGAGCAAGAAAGAACTGGAATACACTTTGGAAGACTTGAAAAGACACAAAAGCAAAAAAAAGGCAAAACCAGCCAGGACGGTATCCAGAAGGGTATGGCTGTTGTGCCTTTTTACGGGATTTAGCTTATTGTTTGCTGTTATCATTATTTTTTTAATACTTCACAAACCATATTATTACAAGCCGATGCAATATTCCCCGCCCCCCGGCGATGAGGGTCAGGTCAGCCCATACCTCTCAAACCAGCTAATGCCGCAGCTTCATAACGGCCTGCAGCTCGGCGAACCATTCGACCTTGTCATATCACAGCAGGGACTCAACGAGATTATCGCCTGGTCGAAATGGCCAAATAAATCTGGAGATGCCAACTTAAGCGATGTTGCCGTCCTTTTCATACCCGGGCGACTCATTTTAATGGGCAAAGTCTCCGGGGGTCTTGAAGTCATCGTTACTATTATGCTTGAGCCGAAAATCGATGAGCAGGGACTTTTGAATATGCCGCTCACTAAGGTCAAGCTCGGTGCCTTGAGTATTACTTTGCTGGCCAAGGCCTTGGCAGTAAGGCAATACAAGCTAAATATCGAAACCGAAAATATTGACCCGGAGGTTTTCGAAACGCAAATCATAAATTCACTTTTGCACAGTAAGCCGTTTGAGCCGATTTTTAAGGTCGAAGGCCGGGATGTCCGTGTGCAGAAACTAAACATTTCGCAAAAAAAACTTGCCCTCCGCTTAGCCCCACTTTCAGAATAAATTGCTATCCGAATAACCGGGCCGTTTGGCCACCCCATTTATCGGGGGTATTTGTTCTACATCCTGAGAATAAAGTCGATATCCAATACGTTAATCTCCCCATCGCCATCCAAACATCCTTTATCAAACGTCTCTGCACATTCATGGCAACGCTCAATCGTCTTAAGATACTTTTTCTCCAGCAAAGGCGGAATCAAATCATAGGTCATTCGAAACATACTTTACTTACGAACACTTTTTTTAGCACGTTCTCTAATATCTTCAACCTCTTGCGTAACCGCACTTATTATATGGGTCATCATAATTGGACACACTCCTCCCAGCCCTGCAGACGCTACCCTAGCCTGTTCATTCACCTCTATTGCGTGCAAATGCCCCACAAAAAATAATATGCTGTTAAGTCTATTATTGAGCGATGGCTTTTTCCCCTCGACATAAACTCGACTTATTTCACTCCTTACCTCCTCATCCTGAAAAGGCGTATCGGTCATGATTGCTTCCATATAACAGGGCTGATGGCACAACGATTTAAGCATATATAAACCAAATGCAGTAGTTCTCAGAAAATGCCACTCTCCAAAGCCACTTTCAATCTGTATGTCGGGTTCTGCCAAATCAAACCTAACAAGGTTAACCAGCAATTCGCTCTGAATACTACTGGGTATTCCGAGTTGTGAAAGAAACTCTTGTATATCACCAAGTGGTACATAACCATCTCCTGCAACAGATTGTCTATCTTTTTGTCGTGCAAGCCAATGTAGTAGATACAATCTTGCAAAATAGCTAATGTGATTATAATTAGCATCATGAACAGGACGAAAAACATTAGGGATCAGGGTATGTTTATAAATATAGTATTTATACTGTCCATATGCTATAGACTTAAAAACCTGATGAAATCGTAATGTGTAGGTATCATCTGTAACGAATGCTTTTAGATACTCGTTACTATGTGTATGTCCCGAT
>CAZUTR010000256.1:0-4154 GCA_964623545.1 uncultured Pirellulales bacterium
AGAAAAACTGAAGCAGTATTGCCATAATCTGCTTGGCTTTAAGCCGGATTATGTTTTTACTCATGTAACAAGACTGGTAAAAAGTAAAGGTCTGTGGCGAGATTTGCTTGTTCTTTATGCGATGGAGCAGAAGCTCAAGAAACATCACAAAACAGCGGTGTTCTATGTTTTATCTACGGAAGTATCCCAGAGAAAAAGCAGGGACATCCACAATATGGAAATAGCGTATAACTGGCCTGTTGCTCACCGCGAAGGTTGGCCGGACCTGTCTGGTGGTGAAGCTAATTTCTACTCATTAGTCCAGGAATTCAACACAAGAAGCTCAAATGTAAAAATAGTTTTTATTAATCAGTTTGGTTTCAGTCGAAAAGAATGCGGCGAGCGGATGCCGGAAAATATGGAATTTGCGGATATTCGAAAGGGAAGTGACGTCGAATTCGGCCAGAGTATTTATGAGCCGTTCGGCATAGCTCAGCTTGAACCATTGGGTTTCGGTGGTATATGTGTTATCAGCAGCGTCTGCGGATGCACCGGTTTTTTGAGAGATGTAACGGACACACCGACTGTTAAGAATTTTGTTGTAGCAGACTATACAAATTTGGACAACTTTTTTGATGCCGGCAATTTCGATGGTGACATCGAAGACCTGCTGCAGATAGACCAGTCGCTGCGCAGCAGAATGGAGGAAAACGAGAGCAGAAAGGTGGCCGAACAGATTGTATCATCTCTGCCAAAGGATAGGGCTGAAATGGAAAACTTAATACAAACCGGCTATTCACTGGCCAGAAATATGAGCTGGGATGTTGTTGTAGATATCTATTTATTGAAAAGCTTACAAAAAGCCCTGCAAAAAAAACGCACCACAAGCGCCTATACAAGAGCACAATCTTAAAATATCACTGCTGGTGCTTTTTTGACCTCAACTCTTTTCTCATAGGCATTTTTATATATACCTTGTTCTTGCCTAGGTGTATGTGGTTTTCAAGTGTAGTATCACAAAATTCACGAAGAGAACTTGACAAAAACCAACAGTAAAACTATGCTTGCCTGATAGACGGACAGTGTGAGCTATAAGAAACCTGGTAGATTGAATCAGGAGAGAATATACGGTGCTTGGATTGATGTTGAGTCAGGGCGAAGTCCTGGTTATTGTTATCATAACCGCTATTGTGGTTTTTCTAATTGTTCGTCGCCGAAGAAAATAGCACCTCATATTTATAAGAAGATTTACTTCTTCTCTCGTTCAGGTATTTTTTTTCTGTCAGGTTTTGCAACCGAGCTTTGATTTGCTCGGCACTTCTAAACCGTGTTCGCTCATCAGCACTGAATCGAACATCACATCTTCTGCGTTGCCATCTGCAATGACCTTGCCGTTGTCCATCAGAACAGCCCTGTCGGCCAGGGCGGCGGCAAAATTCATATCACACGTTGCGATTATCAGCGTCTGAGATAAGCCGCCAAGCAGCTTGATGAGCTTGTCTCGGTGTCTTGGGTCTAAGCTGCCGGTGGGTTCATCGAGTGTAATGATTTCAGGTGACATAGACAGCACCGTTGCTATCGCGGCGGCCCGCTTTTGTCCCGCCGAAAGATGATGAGGAGCTTTATCCGCCATTTTGGCTAAACCTACCGTTTCCAAAGCATTGGCAACACGAGTCTTTATCTGTTTGCTGTCGAGCCCCATATTAAGCGGGCCGAAAGCCACATCATCAAACAAGGTTGGCATAAACAGCTGGTCGTCCGGGTCTTCTAAACAACAACCAAGCATCGTTCGAATCTTCTTTAGATTTTTCTTGCAGACCTCCAGACCATTAATCAGTATTTTTCCGTCACCTTTTATAAAACCACCTATGGCCAGGAGCAGTGTTGATTTGCCGGCGCCGTTAGGACCTATCAATGCTATCTTTTCGCCATGTTCTATACTTAGCGTTATATCCATAAGAGCAACTGTGTTGTCCGGATACTTGTAAGAAAAATGATTTATATCGATTGCTTTCGGCATTGGTTAAACTTTTATAAAACAGGTCTTACAAAAAAATGCAGAGCTATAATAAAAAAGGCCGTGAGAAAAATAAAAACATAATCGCGCCGGGAAATTCTAAGCTTTGATATGCTCCGCCAGTGACCATCGAAGCCGCGTGCCTGCATAGCGATATTCACATGCTCGGCGGTATCAATACTGCGAACAAGCAGAGAACCAATCATGGCTGCTGCGAATTGGGTTTGCTTTTTGAAGCCGAGTTTTCGCAGTGTTCTGGCCGCCCTTGCTCGCAATATATGTTGAGCCCTGTCAATAAGTACAAATATATATCTGTAGAGAAATCCAAGCTGAGTAATCAGTATTCTTGGCACCGCCAGGCGCTCCAGGCCGGCAAGTAAATCGGCAAATCGTGTTGTGGAAACCAAAGCTATCAACGCCATCATTGTAACGATGAACTTGCCCATAATAGACAAACAGCGTAACCAGCCGAGAGTTGTCTCAAACATAAATGGCCCGAAAGCGACCGTTACTGCCGTTTTATCGTACAGGACACAGCTCAAGGCCAGAATTAAAACAAAGGGGCTGATGAGCAGTATGTGTTTGAAGACAAATAACAGTGGAATATTGCCCAGGACCAAAATAGCAAAGGGCCCGACTGCATAACAAAACAGTATACTGAGAGAAGTGCGCGGGACCGAGAGCACCACGGCACTGAAAATAAGGACAATAATCAGCTTAACTCTGCAGTCAAGCCGATGAATCATTGAGTCTTGATATGCAAATTTATCTATATGAGAGTGATGCATATTACGTTCGGCCTGACAATCTTATACTCTGCCGCCTCAAAACGGTCAAGCCGAAGTTATTTCATTAATTCGAACGGTCTTTTTCTTCAAGAGCCGTGCTAAGGCCCAAACGAACACCATAGTCACTCCCGAGCCGACAACACCTGCGAAACTCGTCCATCCGGCGCTTACCTCTTCCTGCTCTTCGGGGATTTTCCCAAATTCTGAAGTCCTCACAGAATAATCAGGCAGCGGTGAATATTTGGATTGCAGCTCATCAGCCGCAGCCATTGTAGAATCTTCATTGGACACCATAGGTTCGAAGTCCGGCTCATTCGGTCTGTCAGCGTAGCTCCACTCCAATCCATCGGGAAAATCTGACGCCAATAGAGAAAGACCGGCGCCGATGATTATTGTAAAAACAATCAGAGTTGCCAAAACCACTTTTCTACCCAATCTAACCTTACCCGGCAGGGAAACCGCGACAATGTCCGGCCTTACCTGCTGTAAGTATCCCAAAACAGCTACGGTAATTATGCCTTCGACGAAACCTACGAGGATATGAACGCCAAGCATAGTAATTAGAAAAGTTGAAAGCGGGACCGTCAATACTCCGGATAGAGCTGTCTCTATAGGAACCAGGACGGCGCCTATCTCCATCGAAACCAAACAAGCCAGGATAATGCCAATGTAATTGCGTATGCTTTTCGACGGCCCGGCTGTAACAATTGTATATAGAAAGTAACCGATATAACTCGGCACCAAGGCCATATTGATAATATTGCAGCCGAGCGCCAACAGACCGCCGTCCTGAAATATAAGGCACTGGATGATTACCACCGATGATATGACTATCGCACCGAGGTGCGGCCCTAATATTATGGCTAACAGCACAGCACCGACCAGATGCCCGCTTGTCCCTGGCATCGCGGGTAGCTGAAAGTTTACCATCTGGGCCGCAAAAACGAACGCCCCTAATATACCCATCAGTGCGGTCTTTTCAGAAGTAATAATTTGTTTGGCCTTGCCGCAGATAAAGGCCAGTCCGGCGCCGGCTATTGCTAATGTACCTGCAGCTACCGGAACCGAAAGTAACTCGTTGGCCATATGCATAATGTAATTCTCCTATTTATTGCTTCTCGTTAATACTTTTTGATTAACCAGGTCTATATTTTGGTAATTAAAGATTTATATGTGCCCGCACACCGGCCACAAGGGCATCGTCTGTGCCGGCGCCGCCGGGATTAGTTATGTACTGAATACTTGGGCTGATGTTCAGCCAGCCGGCTACCTGGGCGTTGTAATACACTTCAAAAGCACTTTCATAATCGTCGGTATATGTATCTGATGCCTTGTTGCTGAAAAAGCCCTGCGCAAAGCCCATTGCCAGT
>CAZUTR010000257.1:0-4115 GCA_964623545.1 uncultured Pirellulales bacterium
TAGACGGCCTCGAAAGGAGGGATAAAGATGAAAAAGTTATTAATGATTTATGCTGTAGCGATTGTGATGGTTCTTGTTGCAGCGGAACCGATAGTGCCGGCCACCCTTAGAGTAAGGCCGTCCGGCGGCGTCGGTACACTCCAGGACGTCTATACCAGCATTCAGCAGGCCATAGACGATGCCAACTCTGGTTATATAATTTCCGTTGCAGCAGGAGTATATGATGGCAACACTGTGGGTCCAGAGGGACACTTGGTAGTAGACATGGCCAGTCTTACTCTCAGGTCTATGACTGGAAAAGATAACACTACCATAAAAGTTGCAAATGTTGTTGGTATCGATATCAGAGCCGGCGCCGACAACTTTGTTCTCGGCGGCTCAGCAGGTCATGGCTTCACCATTGCCGGTAAATCTGATACCACCTTTGTTATTCAGTTGAAAAATGCTCCATCTGGCGTTGAAATCTCACACAATGCCATTGACACTACAGGCAATGCCTCCATGGGGGTATCGATAGGTGCTGCTGGTGCTGCTGATTTGATTATCAGCGATAATGACTTCACTGCTAATTCTGGCGATGGTTGTATATGGGGCCCTAGGCTTGATAACATTACTGTCTCGGACAATACTTTTAACGGCGGCAGTTATGCTGTACAGGCTTCTGGTGTGACTTCGAATTCGCCATCGGTTATTAGTGGAAACGTTATTACTAACTTCACGGGGTCAGGTGGTGTCGTCATATCTAACGGTGAGGAAACTTCCGGGCTGACCATCAGTGGTAATAACATAACCGAATGCTCCAACGGTATTCGCTTCGCAGAATATTGTGCGCAGGGCACAGCTGGGAATATGACCACTGTGACGCTCGAGGACAACACGCTATCAAGCAACGGGAATGGAATTCTTGTAGGCAATGGTGAGCACATTTTAGCCAGTAACTTCACCATACGAAATAACTGCATCATTGGAAACGGAGCCTTTGGCCTCAAGAATGAGCACGGCACCGAACTTGTAACTGCTGAGGAAAACGCCTGGGGCGATGCCGAGGGGCCTTATCATCCCGTTACCAATCCCGATAGCTTGGGAGATGAGGTATCTGATAATGTAGATTACTACCCATGGTATCCTGACTGCAATTTCATCACGCCTGTTTACAAGCCGGTCCACAATATCACGCTTGGAGCTTATTATGATACTATTCAGGAGGCAGTCGACGCCGCGAATCCGAACGATACCATCGAAGTTGCAGCCGGTACGTATAACGAAGAGGTAATAATCGCCAAAGCTGGGATAACGCTTAAAGGTAACAATGCTGGAATATGTGGGACCGGCACTCGTGGAGACGAGTCAATAATCAAGGCACCGAACGTAGAGGAGGGCGATTCAGTATGGCCACACGTCGCTTGCGCTATCGATATCTGGGGCGATGCTAATGGTGTTACAGTGGATGGTTTCACGCTTGAAGCTGGCGATGATATTGTGAATGTCAGGACGGATGATGTGAACATTATTAACAACATTATAACGCCTATCTCCGATGAAACTCCTGTCGACACTCAGGCACCTGGCATTTTCGCCTGTGAGTGTACCAATCTAACGATATCCTGTAACCTTCTCCTAGACATAGGCATGAGAGACCCAAATACCGGCGGTTGTGCAATCTTCCTCGGGTTATGGCCGGGTGGCGGTGCTTATCCGGTTAGCAACAGTCTTATTGAAGATAACCTGATAGACAACTCAAATGGTACTGGTATTCTTTGTTACGACACTACTGGAGGTGGAATCAACATACAGAATAACACGATCAGGGACGTCGGCACGCTGGATCTCTACCATGATGACGGAATTAGAGCTGGGGCATCTGGATACGGTCTTACAATACAAGGTAATGACATATACGGATGCAGTAACAACGCTGTACAGATAAAGAAGAATGGTGCCAGTCACACCATAAATTGCAACAAGATCCATGAAAACGAGTACGGCGTAAAAAATACTGATGCTGCAACTGTTGACGCTACCTTTAACTGGTGGGGTGATGTCAACGGACCCAGTGGCGAAGGTGGTGGAGCAGGCGACGCCGTTTCTGAAAATGTCGACTTCTTCCCCTGGTTGCTAACTGATAATATCGAGGAATGTACCGAGCTTACCGAAACTGCTGCTGACTTCGTTGTAGATGACGATTGGGCAGATTACCCTGACTGGACCACAGTGACCATAGGCAGCACCGACTATTACATCGGCCTTAACGCCTTTGATGCCATTCAGGAGGCGGTCGATGCCGCCGCCGATGGCAACACTATCAAAGTGCTCGACGGAACGTATGATGAGGAAGTAACAATTGATAAGGACAATCTTACGCTTCGGTCGCTGTCGATGCCGGTCATTAGGCCTTCGACCACTCCAACCAATCACGGCGCGGCCATATATATATCCGCCGATGGCGTGACGGTTGACGGCTTTGAGATAGACGGCACTACTGTGTGCGACAACGGAATCTATGGATGGGAAACCAGTGGTCTCACTATCAAAAACAATGTAATCCACGGTGCTGTTAATGCTTGGGATGGATGCGGCATACTGCTCATAAGCTGGGGCAACACCCCTACCGTCTATGACAACCTCATCCAGAACAACGAAGTCTACGATACCGGCAGAATGGGCATCATGGTTATGGAGTACGGTAGCACCTGGACGTTAACCTCGGACATTACAATTACAGGAAATACCGTATACGACACCTGGCAAGTTGGCTGGGGAGATCACGGTGGCTCTATTCAAATCAACGTGGCTAAGGATTGCTCCATTACCAATAACCTCGTCTACGATTCAAATGACAGGGGAATCTATATGTTCGGATCCGCCTCCGGGAACAAGATATTCGGCAATACTATTACAAACAACCCAATAGGCATACAGATCTGGATAAGCGGCGAAGGTGGCTCGTCGATCGATTGGCAGAGCGAAACTCCAACCTCACCCATGGTAATAAGCAACGACATCTATGACAACGACACCGGAGCCATAAGCACGAATATCGCTGGCCCTAACATGGTAATGGACGCCGAGTACAACTGGTGGGGCGATATAAGTGGACCAAATGACCCTTGTGGAATTGAAGAAACAACAGGTGTAGTCTGTTATGACACTTCTGTGATTAAGAATGAAGATGGATTAGGCGACGCTGTAACCGAAAACATAGACTACTGTCCGTGGCTATGTGCTCCTATTTGCAGGTCGGATGCTCCGTGTCCTGCCGGCGACTTGGATTTCGACTGCGATGTTGATTTCTTTGATTTTGCGGTTTTCGCTGACAACTGGCTCCACGGCGTTGAGTAAGTATCGTAGTGATTATGTAAAACAAGAGTGGAGAAAAGTAACAGGGGCGTCGAGTGTAACTCGACGCCCCTTGTATATGATTTCTTGGTATAAGTTTTGTCAGAAAGCTTCGGGCAAAATCTTTCTGGTAGCATCGCGTAGGAAATTAGTAATTTGCCGTTCTGAGTTCATACCCAGTATTTTTCGGGCTACTGTATTGCACTGCTCTATTGTAACTGAGCGAATGATCTGCTTTATCTCCGGTATCATCGGCGGGGCAAGAGACATCTTTCTTACTCCCATTCCCAGTAACAGCATAACATATTCCGGCTCAGATGCCATTTCACCACAGATATTGATATCTATTTGTGCCTTGTGAGCATCCTGGATGACGGTTCTTATGAGGCGAAGAACCGCAGGGTCAACCGGTGAATACAGCGTCGAGACCAACTCGTTGCCTCTGTCAACCGCAAGGGCATATTGAGTAAGGTCGTTTGTTCCTATACTGAAGAAATCGCAATCTCTGGCGAGCGGAGCAGCCGTCAAGGCCGCTGAGGGCGTTTCAATCATGATACCGATTTGAATGTTTTGATTGTAGTCGATGGAGTCTTCATGCAAATCTTCCATAACATCTCGTAAAATTAGTTTTGCCTGCAGAAGCTCCTGAAGGTTTGTAATAAGTGGAAACATTATTTTTACATCGCCGAGAACCGATGCACGTAAAATCGCGCGCAGTTGTGTCTTGAACATCATTAGATTTTGCAGACAAAATCTGATGGACCGCAGCCCTAAAAAAG
>CAZUTR010000258.1:0-4105 GCA_964623545.1 uncultured Pirellulales bacterium
ATATTTTCGGTTATTGTGGAGTTAATAATTGTTATGTTACTACCACTCATACCGCAATAAATACCTCCACCACTATCACCAGCGATGTTCCCGTTTATAATACAGTCTATCACTGTCGTGGAGTTGGCCAAGCAGAATATACCTCCACCATAACCTTCACTCCAGGAAAGGCCATCGAACCAGCCGGCAGTATTGTTACTGATAGTACAGTTGGCAATAGTCGGGCTGCTCCACGGGCCGCAGTAGATTCCACCGCCTTTGTAATTTGCCAAGTTGCCTGTTATATTGCAGTTGATGATTGTCGGGCTGCTATTCCAAGAGCAGTAAATCGCACCTCCATAGTTGCCTGCATGTCCATTGGTGATGGTAAGGCCGTCCAGGACTGAGTTGCCGTCTTCTTCGCTGTCGAAATAGAATCCACGATGCCCCTCCCATTCTGTACTGTTACAGTCAATTATACAATTTGCCGGCCCATTTTCCGAGCGAACGGTGATGGCTTTGCCTAAATAGCTTATGTTTCTATTGCCTTCGCCGGTATATGTTCCCGGTGCGACAATTACTATATCACCGTCATTGCAGTTATTTATCGCCGACTGGATTGTTGGATATTCGCTCGGAACGTAACGGATTTGCGGAGGTGAAACTTCAACGGCCATCTGCGTTCGAAGGGTAACCTCGCCTTCGGCATATTCAGCGTATATTGTAATATACTGTGGCTCATTTACATCTGTTGTTGTTAACAATCCGCCTTCTATACTTGCGAATGTATTTGGCTCAACCTTCCACAGGGCAAAAGCAGTCACGTCCCTTGTGCTGTCATTATCATAATGAGCAATTGTTTTGTATTCTGCTCCATAACCTCCATAAATTAAGGTCGGTCCAATTATCTCAAGCGAAATAAGTGGTAATGGGTCAACCAAAGCAAGACTGTGCGCCACTCCTGCGGCGACGGCGACAAAGCCGATATTCGGCGAAGGGACATCGCACAGGCCACTGCCGTTGTCTCCCCAGGCGACGATAGAGCCATCGTTTTTGAGGCCTAAACTGTGGTACCTTCCTGCTGCGACTGCGACAAAGCCGGTATTCGGCACAGGCACATCGCACTGGCCATCGTCGTTATATCCCCAGGCAACGACCGAGTCATCTTCTTTGATTGCTAAACTATGTGCCCCTCCTGCGGCGACGGCGACAAAACCGGTATTTGGCGAAGGTACATCGCACTGGCCCATGCCATTGTTTCCCCAAGCGACGATAGAGCCATTGTCTTTGAGGCCCAAACTGTGCGAACCTCCTGCTGCGATGGTGACAAAGCCGGAATTCGGCGAAGGTACATCGCACTGGCCTTGAAGGTTTTTTCCCCAGGCGACAATCGAGCCGTCGTTTTTGAGACCTATACTGTGCTCACTACCTGCGGCGACGGCAAAAAAGTGCGTATTTGGCAAAGGCACATCGCACTGGCCATGATAGTTGTCTCCCCAGGCAACGACAGAGCCGTCTTCTTTGAGGCCTAAACTATGGTAAAGTCCGCCTGCAGAGACGGCTGAAAAGTGCATATTCGGCGAAGGGATATCGCACTCGCCATCGTCGTTATCTCCCCAGGCGACAATCGAGCCATTTTCCTTGAGGCCTAAACTGTTGTCGTATCCTGCTGCTATGGCAACAAAGTCCCATCCCAGTGGGACATCACACTGGCCAGCCCAGTTGCTTCCCCAGGCAACAATTCGGCCTGCATAGGCCGGGCCACAAAGGCCTAAAAATACCAAAAGAGCCAACAAGAATTTTGAAACTTCCCATCTCATTTTGTCTCTCCTTAAATAATGATAACTATAATTTCATTTTAATAGCCAAATAGCCGTTCCTATAAGTTCCTCATATTGCTCTATATCAATAGTCCAGGAAATTTGTGTTTTGTTACACTTTTTTCTTGATATATCTGAAAAAAGCAGAGGGTATCTCAAAATCGCAGTTTTTTCCGTCAATTCGTGGCAAGAAAGTAGCCGGCATACTTGGAACAAGTAGGGCAGCGATTCGCTGCCCGGCGGACGCAGGCGGTCGAAGGGATCATCCTATTGTTTCAGTCAACTTCAAAGATTAGGCCGACGCAGTTGGCCTGGTGGCCGAAGGCACAACACTGCGACAAAGCTCACTTTGGGAGCAGGATTTGTCGAGACCACCAAGCTGACTGAAACTCTCCGCACTCTCAACAGAAAGGTTAAAATCCTGTCGTAAAAAAAATATAGCTTTATGGTACTCGTAGTCTTTTCGACTAATCAATAAGACTATAACTCTTTGTTCTTTTGTGCCTTTTCGTGGCCATTCGCGGTTACATATCTCTGTGTCCTCGGCGTCCTCGGTGGCCAACCAAATCTGTGAAATCCGCGGTTATTTCTCTATTTTTTGCTTGATTTTTCTCTTGTTTTCCTCTATTAGAGTCACCATCTGAAGTGGGTTGGAAGTAAATTTAACTTTTGAAGGTTATTGTGCAGGAGGTCTGTAGCTGCGCCACATTAAGAAAGGAGAGCTTGCCTATGGAACAAAAACAAAATTCATGGACGTAAAATTGATATGGCAGGAGGGACGAATAGTGCGCTGCGGCTGCCCCGCAGAGAAAACCAAAAACGTTAGAGGAGAGAAAATATGAAAACTCTAAAATTCTTTTTTGTAATCCTTTTTTTGCTCCTAGGCCTTGTCAGTAAAGTCGAATGTGAAGAACAATACTTGCCCGCCGATATAGACCAGGATCACTATGTTAATTTAAGAGATTTTGCGCTTCTTGTCTCTTACTGGCTGGAAACTTGTGATATACCCGTCGACTGCGGGTGGGCCGATATCTACACTCCCGGAGGCGATGGCACAGTTGACCTTTGGGATTTACGCGAGTTTGTATCTCAGTGGCTGATGTGTACAGACCCCGCCAATCCGGATTGTGAGCCCTTGCCGCCATACATAGAAGAAGCGGACTTGTACGAACCACCTCATCCTGTTGCTTCACCTGCCAATCCAACGTATGGCATTAATCTGGCTACCGGTGAGTTTTATACAACGGTGGTAGGTTTTCGCATTCCCGGCCGGGGATTGAACTTTATCTGGTCGCGTACATACCGCTCCCGGACAGGCAGTAACACAGACGCAGAAGCAGAAGAAGATGATGGTGAATGGGACGACTGCGCTAGTTCTCAATGTCTTGTACCGGCCGGTCGCGACTTCATTCTGGAAGATGGCTACGGTCGCCGAGACCTGTACAAAGCCCAAGATGATGGCACCTGGACTGCTGATGGCTTCTCCAGGGAGCTGTCCAGAAACCCGAACCTCAGCTTTACGCTTACATTCTCCGACAAAGGGACTTGGACATTTAATCCCTTTGACGGTGGTCCCTCCGAGGGCAAAATCAGTCAGATGAGCGACCGCAATGACAATTCAATTGAATTCGATTATGATGAAGATGGTCTCTTGACCACGATTACCGACACCCGCGGCCGTGAGATTACAGTTAGCTACAATGATGACGGTCGGCTCGAGTCAATAACTGATTTCGCCAACCGAACCGTCTCTTATGAGTACTACGACGGCAATGAGCCCGACGGATGCATTAGAGACCTAAAGTCTGTCACTACACCCGCCGTTATAGATACACCGACCGGCAACGACTTCCCGGATGGAAAGACTACTACATTTACGTATTCTACCGGCCTTGCCGATGCACGCCTCAATCACAATCTTCTGACTATAACCGACCCAAAGGGCCAGACTTTCGTGCAGAACATCTACTCACCAGCCACTAACCCCAATGACCCGGACTTCGACCGAGTCGTTCGGCAAATCTGGGGCGAATCTGACGAAGTAATCGATATCACATACGTGCAGCAGGTCCCGTCACCGGCCAACAATTACGCCGTCGTTAAGGCCGTCACGAATGACCGGGTGGGTAATGTGGGAGCACATTACTTTGATGACGACAACCGGCTGGTTATGGTTCGAGAATACACCGGCCGGGCCGACCCGAATCAGCCGACCTATCTTGAACCTGATACGAATCCACCGGTCGATCCGCTGCGGCTGGATGACCCTCCTTACTATGAAAAGCGGTATGGATACAATGCTGATT
>CAZUTR010000259.1:0-4078 GCA_964623545.1 uncultured Pirellulales bacterium
TCCTGCCGTGCGACATAACAAACGCCTGCTGTTTGCCGAGCGAAGCGTAGTATTTTTGATTGAGCTTGAAGCTGTTTTGATTGATGAATTCGTCTTCTGCAGCACGGCTTTCGAGTCCTTTCAAGTTGTTCTCTTTAACAAAAGATTTGAGAACATCCGGTTTTACACGAACAAAGTATCGCCAAACATCCGGCGGTTTCACTTCCAAACCTTCGATGCTTCGCCAGTCATCGACGGTATCGAGCTTACCCGATGATGCGATATCGAAATTCGGCTTGATGAACAGTTTTTCCAGCTCACCTTTTACTTTCGTATCCAAAAAAGCCACGTGCAGCATATAGTATTCGTCCAGCACCTCACGGCTGACACCGAGCTGCTCGGGAAGCATTCCAACCGCTGCGATACCGCCGCCTTTGCCGTTGCCCCGGTTGTGCATCTGCCTCGACGGCTCATAAATATGTCTTCCGGCCACCGGCTCCGAGCAGCAAAAGCCCACAACCCCGCAGCCGCCTTCTTCTGCGTTTTTTTTAAACCCACCAACAGGCCCGAGCCCTTTGGTTAGTTTGCCTTTCGAATCCAGCAGTCGTTGTATCAGGTCCCTGGTCATCTGTTCTGCTCCGTGTTATCTGTATAATCAAGATGAATCAGCAAATCGGTTCGTCCGCGCAGCTCACCGATGCTTCGCATACCGAATCGCTGAAGGATTCCCACAATTTCTTTTCGCCAGGCAGTGTAAAGATTAATCAGCCGCTGCGTACCCCATTCGACATCAATCAGCCCCGACAGCTCCGGGTCGGTTGTCGCAATCCCGCGGGGACATCCACGACCGCTTTCACAGTGGGTACACCTTACGCAGCCCAGCGCCACAAGTTCGGATGTTCCAACAACCACTCCGTCGGCGCCGAGCGCAATCGCCTTGGCAATATCGTGAGCGGTTCGTATCCCGCCGCTCGCTATCAAAGTAATCTTGTCGCGAACACCCTCTGCTTCGAGGAATGTATGCACCTTGCCGATAGCGTATTCGATCGGCATAGCGATATTTTTCTTCGCAATATCCGGCGCTGCGCCTGTGCCACCATATCCACCGTCCATATGTACGATATGAGTACCCGCAGCGTAACTGCCTATCGCAACCATATCCACATCCGTCGGCGTTGAGACCTTGGTTGATACCAAAGCCCGCCGATTGATATGTTTCACCCAGTCTAAATGCTTCTTATGGTCTTCGATGGAGTAAACACTGTGAAACGGAAACGGCGAAAACAACGATATACCGAGCACCGCTTCGCGCATCTGCGCCACGCTTGGCGTATTTTTGTCGCCCAGCAGGTGTCCGCCCAGGCCCGGTTTTGCACCCTGTGCGTATTTGAATTCCACAATCGGCACACGCTGAATAGTCTCCTCGCGAACTCCGAACAGCCCTGTTGCAACCTGCGTGATGACATGTTCATCGTACGGCCGCAGCCGTTCCATGTACCCGCCCTCACCGGTGCAGGTAAAGGTGTTCCACGCCACCGCAGCACGCGCCTTTGCAAGCTGAGTGACATTACTCACCGAGCCGAACGACATCCCGCCGCCGTACCACGGTACATCGATCTTGATTTTCGGCCGGCCGTCGTTTCGCCGATTCAGCTCGATGCTCGTATCGATTTCATCCCTGCTCATCTCAACCGGCGGCTTATCCGGGAACTTGAACCTCAGTTTGTCGAATCCACCTTCGGAGTCACCGCACTGATATTTGTAACCGTATTCTTCCTCCGGAAGCTCACCGGTTTCCGCCATCTTCCATGTCGCTAAAATCATGTCCGCCGGCCATCGATAATCACCCAGCACCTTCATCATCGGATTTTCAGTAATCTGCAGAGCCGACACAGGACATTTTGCTATGCAGTAGTGGTCGGTTTTTTCACAGAACGGCCCGATGCACAAATCCGACTTCGGCTCGGGAAAATACTTATAGCCCGCCTTTGCCGTGTGTACACCGTACGGACACAGCTCGACGCACCTGCCGCACTTTATACAATTGCTCCCGCGGCGCACAATGTATCTGGCGATGGCGTTGCGATAGCGCGGCGGCGCTGGCTTAATCTCGCGAGCCACCTGAACCTGTGGCACCAGCGTCTTCTGCGTATTTTCCGGCAGAATTTCGCTCACATTATTTAATTGTACCGAATAGCCTGCCAAACGTTTGCTCCTCGAGCTCTTCGAAAAACATAGCGCGACCCACGTCACCCCGCAGTCGACGCACTTCTCTCATTCCCATCGCGCCCATAACTTCAACTAACTGGTCATGCCAGGCCGCAATAAGGTTCGTCATACGGCCGGCCCCATATTCGAAATCTATTTTTTCCAATCCCGCCGGGCACACCATCCCCGGCTCGCAACTGTTACACACGTGACATTCCAGAGCAATCAGCAGCGGCAAATCGATGCTCACCAAATCCGCACCACAGATTATCGCCTTTGCCAAATGCTCCGCCAGCGCGATACCCCCGCCCGCTATAATCGTGATTTCGTCACGTTTTCCATTTTCTATCAGCGCCGTATGAATCTGTCGTATCATATCTTTTATGAACAACGGCTTCCTCACTCCAACCTGATTGCCGTTAAGGTCGGCAACAATATGTATCACTTCAATTTCTTCGAAATCTGCTAACTCAATCGCCCGTTTGGGTCCGTTCGAATCCAGGGTTACCCTTACCGCCGCGACAATCTCAGGATGTTCGTCTTTTATTTTCCCAATTCGCTCGATAACATCAGCACCGTCGGGAATCTCAACAAGCCTGGTTTGACTTAATACCTCTTTGGGTAACTGCGGCCCTTCCGGGTCCAGGTAGAATGCAACATGCGGCAGAACTTCCGTCCCAAAAGGCCATTTACGAGAATTAACTATCGCAATCAAACCGGTGCGCACGGCTGTTTCTCTAAACAGCGGCCCGAGCTGCGCCAGCGTATGCTTGGGCGAACCCATATCGATAATCAGCGGCATCGGTATGGATACAAGCGGCGGCTCGGTGACATTTGACTTTTTATCTTCGAATGCCAAAAACGGCAGCTTCCTGCCAATATCAACTGATGTGCTGATGTATTCTCGCCCGTGAATACCGTCGCGCGTCGGGCGAACAATCTCCGACATATCGGTCCACATGGAATCGAAACCGGGCCCCGCAAATCGACCTCTGTAACCCGCGCCGGAGACTGGAATCTTTGCCGTCTCTGCCTGCATCCACGTAGTATCGATAATCTCAGGTGTCCAGTAACCGTTGCCAAGCGCCTCATAGACCGGATTGATTGTCAAACGCAAAAGATTTTTAGTGCAGTTCTGCACACAGGAGAAGCATCCTTTGCACTCGTAAAACAATCCGTCGACCTCATTAAGATTACGGATATACTCTGTTTCTTGTCTGTGCCGGTCATAGATACACGCTTTCTTCACGCAGTTATGGCACCCGGCGCAGTCTTCGCGCCAGTCCACGACACCGAACTTACCGACCCTGGCTCGTCGCGGCAGAACAGGTTGTGTCTTTATGTGATACTTCTCCGGCATACTATTGCCCCTATATTTACAATCCCGCTGCGGCAAGAACTTCCGGCACTACCGCCTCTTTGCCGCCCGAAAGAATATGCACGCCTTTCAGGCCGTCCATATTCCTGATTTCTTTTATAATCTCTGCGCAAATGCTCAGTCCTTCTTTCCGCTCTTTTTCCGCGTCACCTGCTGCTTTTAACCTCTCGATAATTTGCTCAGGTATCCGAAAATCCGTATGTTTATCGCAAAGTTTCTCTGCCTCTTCGGCGCTGCTTAATGGCAATACACCTGCGAGAATAGCTGTCTTGTCGGTTAGTCCTTCGCTGTTCGCCGCATCGAGCCACTTGCCAAATGCTTCAACATCAAAGACCGCCTGAGTCTGAACAAAGCTCGCGCCGGCCTCGACCTTTTTCACGAGTCGAATGATATTAAGTTCCAACGGCTCGACAAACGGATTGGCAGCCGCACCGGTCAGCATCGAAAATTCGCCTTCGATTTTTGCCCCGTCGAGCAGTACACCTTCATCGCACATTGTCTTTATCGCCGCGA
>CAZUTR010000260.1:0-4047 GCA_964623545.1 uncultured Pirellulales bacterium
TTTACTTTTTGTTTGCTCGCAATCTTCGCAGCGGTGCCGGCGGGATGCTGATGTCGTTTGGTCGAAGCAAGCATCGACTGCAAGGCAAAGACCGCGTCAAGGTGACATTCGAGGACGTAGCGGGTATTGAAGAGGCAACGGATGAAGTAGCTGAGGTAATAGAATTTTTGAAGAACCCGAAGAAATTTCAACGCTTAGGCGGCCGAATTCCCCGCGGAGTATTACTTGTCGGCCCGCCCGGTTGCGGCAAGACGTTACTTGCCAAGGCGATAGCCGGTGAGGCGGATGTACCGTTCTTCAGCATATCGGGCAGCGATTTCGTCGAGATGTTTGTCGGTGTGGGTGCATCGCGTGTGCGAGACCTGTTCAAGCAGGCAAAAGAAAATTCGCCGTGTATCATCTTTCTCGATGAGGTTGACGCTATCGGTCGCAAACGTGGTGCCAGCTTTGCCGGCGGCGGACACGATGAACGCGAGCAAACACTTAATGCGATTTTAGTTGAGATGGACGGCTTCGATACCAACGACCAGGTGATTGTGATTGCTGCGACGAACCGCGGCGATATTCTGGACCATGCGTTAACCAGGCCGGGAAGATTCGACAGGCAGATTTTCGTGCCGCTGCCGGACCTTAAAGGCCGAGTGGACATTCTGAAGGTTCACGCCAAGAAGGTGAAGATGGGGCCGGATGCCAATCTTGAAAGACTGGCGCGCGGGACGCCTATGTTCAGCGGAGCAGATTTGTCGGCCATTATTAACGAAGCTGCACTGGCAGCGACTATGGCCAATAAAGATAATATAGAGATGGCCGACCTCGAGGAGGCCAGGGACAAAGTTCGATGGGGAAGGGCCAAAAAGAGCAAAGTTATTGACGAAAACGAAAAGAAGATTACCGCTTATCACGAAGCCGGACATACGCTTGTTCAGTATATGTTAAAAGACGCTGACCCATTGCATAAGGTAAGTATCATTCCCCGCGGGCCGATGGGAGGAGCGACTTTTGCTTTGCCGGAAAAAGACAGAACAATATTTACGAAAAGATATTGTATGGCACTTTTACAGGTGTGTTTCGGCGGTCGAATAGCAGAGGAGATGTTCTGTGATGACATATCAAGTGGAGCACAATCAGATATCCAGCAGGTGACCGTGATTGCAAGGCAGATGATTTTGACGTGGGGTATGAGCGATGAGCTTGGGCCAATCAGCTACGAGCCGGATAAGGGACTCAGGGATATGATTTTCATAATGCCCGGGGAGAAAGAATATTCAGAAAGAACAGCCGAAGTGATAGATAAAGAAGTCAAAAAGATTACAGGCGAGGCATACAAAAAAGCAAAGGAATTGTTGGAGTCAAATAAAGATAAACTCGAGCAAATTGCTAAAGCGCTGCTGAAATACGAAACTCTGGACGCTGATGATGTCAAGGTGATTGTGGAAGGCGGAGAGCTGGACAAGCCGACGGTTACCGAGCTGCTGGCCGCCGAGCAGGCTAAGAATGACCAATCCAAAGCGGTCGAAAAAAAAACAAAAGAAAACCCGGATAAGCAGGGATAAATGTCAGATTTGTTTCCTACCTGTAATAATAATGGTATTTGTGTATAAATCGGTTTGTGTTAATTACCTCTGAGGGATTATGCAGGGAAAATCGGCTGCTATTCTACTGTTAGTTTTGATATTCGCTGCTAATGGTTTTGCTGCAACGACCACTGGTTCGATTAAGACCGATGTTGTTACAATATCGGTTGAGCAGCAGCATGATGCTGTTTCTGTCGGCGGGCGGTCTGCTTTAGCAATATACTTCGAGCTGGAAAAAGACTGGCACTTTTATGCCTCGGCAAAGACCGCACCAGGTGGGACGAATCTTAAGCTTCAGCCCGCCGAAAAAGATTCCAGGACAATAATTTTTTCCCAGCCCATATTTCCCCAATCACAAATGTACCTCGATAAATCATCAGGGAAAGAACTGGAAGTATTCAGTGACAAGTTTACGGTGTTTTTGCCTTTCAGTGTTGCGGCAGACGTTACTTTGCCCCAAAGCGGTCGTAATACCACAGTTGTTGAAATCGGTATTGAAGGAGCGACGTGCTCCGGTCTTCAATGTCGTCCGCCGGATATTGGTGTTTTGAGAACAGAGATAACAATTGCCGTTGATGCGGCGATGGACAAACCGAAATTTACTGTTCCAGTACAACCTATCGCATCAGGACAGGGACAAGCAAAGGCTGTGTATTCGACATGGTTTGCGCTTGTTTTGGCCTTTTTGGCGGGGTTAGGTTTAAATATTATGCCGTGTGTCTGGCCTGTATTACCTATTATCGTAATGAGGATTATTGAGCAGGCAAAACAAAGTAAAGGCAAATCAGTGGTGATGGGACTTGCCTTTTGTCTTGGTATATTATTGTTCTTTGCATGCCTTGCGGGTGCAAATATAGTTTTGCAGATTTTCTATGGAACGGTGCTTCAATGGGGTGACCAGTTTCGCAATCCCGCGTTTGTTTTGGTGATGTCACTTTTGTTAGTGGTACTGGCGATGTTTATGTTCGGTGTTTTTACAATTGGCGTGCCATCATCAATAGCCAGCAAAGGCGGCCCGGGCAAAGGGTACATAGGGGCTGTTGGGATGGGGTTTTTGGCAGCGATATTAAGCACTCCCTGCAGTTTCGCGATTTTGGTGGCGGTGCTTGCGTGGGCTCAGGCCCAGCCGTTGCTTCTTGCGACAGTTGCGATAATGGTTATAGGTGTAGGGATGACGATGCCATACGCGGCATTGACTTCGATGCCGAGATTACTGAAGCGTCTGCCAAAGCCGGGAAGATGGATGGAGTTGTTCAAGCAAGCAATTGGATTTGTCCTGTTAGGTATTGCGGTAAAACTTATTACAGCTCTGCCACAGACGCAAAGGATGGGTGCACTATATTTTGCGGTGGTGCTTGGATTTTGCGTATGGATGTGGGGAGGATGGGTGAGTTTGACAACGCCAAGTTTGCGTAAATGGATTATAAGAACGGTTGCTGTTTTGATAGCAGTGACATCAGGGATGTGGCTACTGCCCGCCGCCGGTGGAAAACAAATCGACTGGCAGGAATACGACAAGACCTTAGTTGCCCGGACAGTTGAAGACCAGAGGCCCATCTTAATCGAGTTTATGGCGGACTGGTGTCTGACCTGCAAGGCGGTTGAGAAAACAGTCTATTCACGTAAAGAGGTTATCGAGCTGATAGAGGGTAAGGGCGTGCTTGCGATTAAGGCCAATACGACTTCAAAAGACAATCGAGCGACTGTTGATTTGAAAGAGGTTTATAACGAGCCGGGTGTGCCGGTGACTATATTGTACCTTCCGGGACAAAGTGAACCAGTTCGGCTGCATGGGCTTTTAATCGGAGGCAAGCTGAAGGAGCATTTGAAAAATCTACCACAGAAAGATTAAGCAACAATAGTGTCAAGGGAGTGACAGATAAGTGGCTAAGAGAAAAGAGTCAATTAAGGTAGGTAAAGAACAGGCGAGGCAGCGGATTAAAAAGATTTGGCCGATACTGAAAAAACATTACCCGCAGGCAAGGACAGCGCTTAGATTTGCAAATCCACTCGAACTTCTAATCGCCACGATTTTATCTGCACAATGCACCGATGTACGGGTCAATATGGTGACTAAAGAGATATTCAAAAAATACAAGTCGGCCAAAGACTGGGCGAAGGCCGATATTGAAGAGATTGAGAGGGACATTAAAAGTACCGGGTTTTATCATAACAAAGCGGTTAGTATCAAGGGGGCGACCAAAGCGATAATAGAGAACTACGGCGGCAGGGTTCCGGATACTATGGAAGAGCTGGTCAAGCTGCCCGGCGTGGGCAGGAAGACGGCAAATGTTGTTCTTGGTAATGCGTTCGGCAAACCGGCAATAGCGTGTGACACTCACGTTATTCGGCTGAGCCGGCGAATAGGGCTATCCGAAAATGCTGACCCGGTAAAGCTGGAATTCGATTTGGCCGAGATAGTACCTGAGAAAAACTGGACACTTTTCAGCCATATGTTGATTCTTCATGGGCG
>CAZUTR010000261.1:0-4040 GCA_964623545.1 uncultured Pirellulales bacterium
AGGTAGCCGTAGGGGAACCTGCGGCTGGATCACCTCCTTTCTAGGGATAACTAGGACTCCCGGTTTTAATAATCGGGATGCAAAGTCAGGCATTTTCGCTGTATGGTTTAGCTGTTTTTTGTATATTAAGCCCTCGGATTAGTTCGGGGGCTTTTTTGTTTAGCCACGGAGAGCATCCGCCTTCGGTAAACCTACGGCGGACAGGCAGAGTTCACAGAGATAAAATTAGCCACGAATTAACACGAATACACACGGATTCCGGGATAGGGTTTAGGGGTTAGGAAGAAGGAGTAAGAATACAGACAACAGATGACGGAGGACAAGAGCCGGAGAAAGGGGTGGATTTGTTTTTACATGGGCAGCACGCGAAAGATTTATTTTATTGCTTGTGATGGATTAATTTGATATAATTTTTTCGAAATTAAATTTTAGGAGTATGGGAAATGTCAAAAGCAGGAGAAAAAACAAGTGAATTTTGTGTGGAAGGTCTGCTTGTTCAAATTGTATTGCTGCTGTCTCTGGCGAGCGCCGGTTACGGCATAGTCACCGACCCGCGCGTAATAGGCAACTGGGAAAACAATATGGACGGGTGGTTTATAGACCCTTTAGCGCCAGCGGGGACCGCAATATCCTATGACAACTTAAATGGGATTACATTGGACAGCTGGAGTCTAAAGTTGTTCGTTCCAGCAGGTGGCTGGCAACAGGCTATATCTATTGATATTATTGGTGAGAATTTGGTTGAAGATTTCTTTGACCGCGCCAGCTTCTCGGTGGATGTGACGCTATTGAGTGCCGAGTGGCAAGGCCCCGGAGGTTTCTGTGATGTCCATCTTGTACTCGAAGCAAATTCCGACTTAGGGCCAGTGTTGGAAGATTTGGGTGAGCGTCTTTTCTGGAGTCCTGGTGGTGGTGACATTACTAAAACGGCTGCCTGGGATTACAAAGATATTAAGGAACAAATCGACCAAGCGACCGTTACTACTTTGAAGCTTATAATCGTCACAAACTACGACCCGGGCTTTATCATCCTTGGCAATTACTACTTAGACAATGCGCAGCTGCTTCCTTTCGCCCTCAAGCTGGACTTTAACTTATCCACTCAAAATGGTCCTGCGGAAACGGAGGGCAGCTTTATTGGCTTTACACAAGACATGAGCGGCGATTATGCAGGTGATATCAAAGTTAAACTTTTCGGCAATCTTAAAGACTGCCGAAATTCTTTCCCAAGCGGAGTATCAAGAGAACAGATTTATCGTGATTTTATCTTTGCGGAGGAGCCAAGCGGAATGAGAATAGTACTAACAGGGTTGGGAGACAGTCAGGAATGCGAGGTGACCATCTACGCATTTGATTGGCAAAGCACGTCCTCACCACCTCGACAAGCAAACTGGTACGCAAACGGGGAGTATCTTCTTACGACCGAGTTCGCCGGTAATACTACCGATCCAAGCTACCCTTTGCCTGATGGAGAAAACTACGCCTTTACCGGTTCTACCAATGCAGACGCCGCCGGCAGACTCATTCTGGAAGCTGTCGAAGGGCCAGACAATGGGGGCGAGAATTTCGCTTATGTCAACGCCCTGTTTGTGCTTCCGACCAGTGATTTTGTCCCGGTAACAATTGCCCACAATCCAATCCCTGAAGAAGAGCAGGTAGGTATTTCGATGGAGACCGATCTTAGCTGGACAGCGGGGGCTTATGCAGCTGAACACGATGTGTACTTCGGCACAAGTTCTGAGGAAGTGAACGAAGCTGGTAGCGACGACCCAGTAGGGCTGGTGTACAAGGGGCGTCAGAGTGGCACAAATTATCCGCTGAGTGGTCTTGACCTGGAGACAACTTACTACTGGCGTGTAGATGAGGTCAATGACGCTTGTGAGCCGTATTTGTGGCGAGGGTTTGTCTGGGGCTTTACGATAACTGATTATATTTCAATAGACGACTTTGAGGATTATACCGTCAGTGACCCCATAGGGAGCACCACCTGTCCTTACTATGCCACAGATGACATGCGGTACTGGTGGATGGATGGTCACATCCCAGACAGCAGCGGCTACATGAAGAACCCCCAGGACTGTAGTCAATACAACCCAATGTTATATGAAGGCACTGCTGGTAAATTACCCGGTTCGAGAATCATCCGTACAGCTAAAGATGGTGGTCTGGAAGGTGACTACGGTATGAGTTACTACTATAACAATAACGATGTTGTTAATGCCTTATTTCCTCCGGAAAATCCCGAATATGAAGACCGCTACTCGGAGATTTGTCGATATTTTGTCGACAGCAAGAATTTCCTGACCGGTGGTAAGGTAAATTCAGGCGGCTTAGTATTGTTCGAGTTATCCTTCATAGGCAATGCAGGCAATGCGGTCGATCCTGTTTATGATAGGATGTATGTTGTCCTGGAGGATATGGATGGGGACGAAGTTCAAATAAACCATTCTGACCCTGATGCTGCCCGGATAACTGAATTGACACAGTGGCCTATTAAGCTGAGTGATTTTACCGACATAAATCCAAGCTTGGATCTGGACCATATCGGGTCTATCCGTATTGGCTTTGGCAAAAGGTTTAACAAGTACACTCAGACGCCAGGTGGCGTAGGTACGGTGGTATTTGACAACATCCGTCTTTATTCGCAGCACTGTGTTCTTTCCAGGCGTTCAGAAGCTTTTGCTAAACTTGATTACGCACCGATTGGTAATCCTGCCGGGGATTGTGTGATAGATTACCGAGAAATTGCGATAATGGCAGATGAGTGGCTTTCTGATATTCTTCCCCTCCGAGCTGACGTGTACAAGGACGATATAATTAATTTCAGAGACTTTTCGATACTTGCAGAGGCATGGCTCGAAGTGGAACTATGGCCAGATGAATAGGAAGATGTAGCGTTACTCAGTTGAGTCGATGGTTTTTTTGAGATTGCCGCGTCGTCCGCCTTTGGCGGACTCCTCGCAATGACATTTTTCCCCCGTCGCAAGCAACGGGGCTAATCAAACAGCAAGGGTTTTTTGTTAAAGGTTGGGTTGGCGGAAGCTATGATGATGTTATGTCGGCGATGAGAAAACAGAAGAACAGGACCACAGGGGCTTTGGGACAGAAGGATGGAATCCAGGCGGCGATTGATTACGGCATTGATGTATCTATGCTGGAAGAGAATATAAAGCTGAGTCCCGCAGAGCGTATCAGGCGACATCAAATCGCACTTAACACAGCGGAGAAATTACGGAAAACCTTTTGACCTCAACGGAGCTGGGGGCTAAACGATTTGGAAGCGATGCTTAGCATCGCGATTATTTGAATGCCCATGCTGCGAGCGGCAGGGCTAACAAACCCCGCTCGGAGGACGGACGACGGAGGACGGCCCCGGTGAGATAGCGAACGGCGCATTTCACGGGGTAAATGGGAGTTAAAAAGTTTAAAGTTAAAAGTGTAAAATTGTTGAGGCGATGCGTTGCATCGCGTTTTTTATTGTTAACAAATTTATTGGTTGTTAACGTTTCTTCTCACGTACGAAGGCAGCGGGGCCATATCTTTTTAGCTTTCGGAGGTTCGTTATGTGAGACCTGTCGCCGGCGTTGAAATCCTCAAGGACCTTCAGCGTTTTGCAAGTTGCAAAATCTTCATCACACTGCCAGCAGCCGTCAAGCTTCCTCTTCTTTGCACATTTTTTTATTGGACAAGTGGCACCGCCGCCGCCTAATCTGCACGGCTGGTCGCATCGAATCTTCATCATTGCACCCAGGACTTGGTAGCATTTATCATAATGCCTGAAGGTCTTGTACTTGGGCAGCTTTGCAAGTATGGGGGCGACCTTCGCGAACTTGCACTTTCGCAGCTTGTCTCTTAATTCTTTTGCGATGTCGGCCAGCTCGTGTGTATAGCTCGGACAGGTAGCGCAGTAATGGCCGCAATATGTAATAAAGTCTAAAGTTTTTGCCATTCGATTACCCTTTGAAAAAGATGCAAGATTGCTTCATACGGTTAATAGTATAGCCGGATTGGTTCGCAAAATCCATTGAAATACTCGGCGG
>CAZUTR010000262.1:0-4000 GCA_964623545.1 uncultured Pirellulales bacterium
TAGGGAGTGTGTAATGAGATTGAAAGGTTGAAGGAAGGAGAGGGAATAAAATGAAGAACCGTTATATTTTTCTTTTAAAAATTTAAAATGTCTACTATAAAGTAGAGAAATTTTTGTAAAGAAGAGAATTGAGACCTTCAGAGTCATTATATCGGATAATGCCTATAGGGGGTACTCATTAAAAAATGCCTAATTCTAACAGTAAAATTTTTAAAGAATCTTGATAAAATAAATCTGATGAGTTACATGATGGAGAAATGTAGCATTAGACCTGTAACAAAAAAATTCCATGCTCAACTCTGGTTCTTTCTTTTTTCAATGGCTAAAAAAAACAAAAAAACCTTTAATGCTAAAGAATTTATAGAATTTCTGGGAGAAGGACAATTAAAACTTTTTCAAAATTATAGAGAAAAAAAGTCAAAGCCCAAAGAAAATGTTACAGATCTATTAAATCAATATACTGATCTAGGACTTTTGCATAAGCAGCATGAAGATAAAATTTTTCTAATTAGATATGAAAGAATGCCTCAAATTTTTTTTGAATCTGGAAATAATTCTAAAAATAAATGGAAAAAAATCCTAGAGTTATATTTCGAACGCGAATCTTCATTTAGACGAGTAATTGCAGTTCTACTTAGTTCATTGCCGAGAGAAAGTATTTCGATTAAAGAAATAAAAATAAATGCTTCAATTCCAATGCCAACAGCTGATCATATTATAAGGATTCTTAGGTATGCTGGTATTCTAAAAAAATAGAAAGTGGTATTGATACTTCAAAAATGAGAATAAATCTAAAAGCATTAAATGAATTTAGGAAGAATTTGGAAGAGAGAACTATACCAAAAAAGAAAATCATATATACTCCAGAAATTTTTATAATGTACCTGTGGAAGATATATAAAGAGGTCAGAAATTCAAAAAACGCTGGGAAGATACCTATCTCTTCACTTGAAGAAAAATTTTACAACAAATTTAGGTTAGGAAATGATGAGTTTCGTAAGTTAATGAGAATTTGCGGGTATATATATCCAGAAAATTTATCTTTTTATCAAATAAGTGAAATTGTAGCTAAAAAATTTAATAAAAAACCATTTTATATAGAAAATATTCCCTATTTCTTTATTTCAATGGAAAAACCCTTCAGGAACCCATATAAACGCCAGAAAGAGGATAAACAGGGAAAACTTACATCTTATATAGGGGGAGGGGAAGGCAGATGAATTACTATGAGCGAACACTTGGGACTCAGGAAAATCCCTTTCCCAAGACTGGCATTGTTTATTCAATGGAAGATGTATCTGCCTTTTTTTGGCCCGACGGTAAAGATGATTTTTATTCTAAAATAGAAAATCATTTCAGTGGGGAATTTAATATCGTGGTATGGAATGCTGATCTTGGTCTTGGTAAAAGCCATACCTTCTTCTTCATGAAAAAATATATTGAAGATAATCATCTAGATTGGTTTTGTCTATACGTAGTTTATGATAAAATTTCCAATGGGTTACGAGATATTTTTTCACTTTTGCTGTCAGAGGTTTTTAAAGGACCCCTTATAGAAAAATGGAAAAAACAATTTTCTAGTGCTGAATCAATACTAGAAAAACTGGAACTTGAGTATAGTTATCTTCCAGAAGTAAAATTATTTTGGAAATTAATAAACGAGGGATCTTCAGAATTTTCGGAAATAGAAATTAGAAAGAAATTTGAGATACTTTTAAAATTATTTAGAAATAGCTACAAGAAAATCATAATATTGATAGATCAAGTTGAAGATATTTTGTATGGTCCCGGACCTGAGAAACAGGCGTCTCGTGTCCTTCATGAATTTAGGATGATCGCAGATGAGAATAGAAATTTTTTGTATCTTGTACTTGGAACCAGAGAAGAGTCTTGGGACATTTGCACAACAAGCCTATATCCTGCTATTAAAGAAAGGGCTACTGCTGAATCTTTGAAAAGCCTAAAGAAAAAAGAAGATATTCTCAGATTTATTGGAGAATACATCCCCTCCAAGAAACGGAAGGAATTTCTAAAACACTTTGAAAACGGCATCTTAGAAATTATTAGGAACAAAACACAAGGAAGACAGAGAAGACTGGTAAAATTTTCTTATCTTCTTATTGAAGAATTAAAAAAAAGAAATATAAAAAAGAATTTCACTGACTCCATTTATAATATTTGTGGAGATGAAAATATTTGGGTTTCTGTACGTTTTGAGACGAGAAAAAGACCATATGATGCAGAAAAATACTCCTCACCCGAAATTCTCTTTCAAATACTTAACAACCTTAAAAATATTCCTCTTATCTTTTTTGAATTAAGAGAATATGAGAAGACTCTAAAACATTGGATATCTTCTTTTCAAGTTAAATCGAAAGGAAAACATCACGAATTTACTATTTGCTGTTCAGAAAAACGTTGGAAAGAACTCAAGAAAAAATTGACAAAAGATAGTTCAGAAAATCTCATTGTGTTTTGTAGAGACCCTCCAAAAAGAAAAAAAAATTATAATAGTTTAAAAAAATTCGAAGAGTGGCTCAGAGAAAATAAAAATGATATAAAATTTACTAGATTGGGTTATTTCTCTTTAGATATTGAGGATTCTTTAGATTTTCTCGAAGAATTCTGCCCAGAAGTATACAAAATATTACTGGAGGATTTGGATGAATGAATTTATGAAAAGAATTGTAGATCCTATATATGGTTATATACCAATTCGTAACGAAGAAATGGAGTTTATAGATACATTAATCTTTCAACGACTCAGAAATATCCATCAATCAGGAACTGCGTACCTTACATATCCTGCTTCAAACCATACAAGATTCCAGCACTCCTTAGGAGTAATGCACATCGCAAGCAATATAATGGATCTATTTTGGGAAAAAAATAAAATATTATTACTTAATAGATATAGACATGAAAGATATTTTGATGATTTAAAAAAAATTGTGAGACTTTGTGCTCTTTTGCATGACATAGGCCATGGCCCCTTTTCTCATGTTTGTGAATTATTAAGCGGTAGAGTTCTTAAAAGTACCTCACCTCACGAAACAGTTATAAAAAAGCTTCTAACTTTTGAAGGTGATAACCTAATGACTTTGTTAGAGAACAAGCGAGTTGTTAATTTATCTCCTGATTTCACTGATATGATCCCAAATTTTTTTTCAGAAGAACCATTAAAAGATATAAGAGGAGAACCTTTGTACTATCAACATTTTTATAAAGCACTGATCGATGGTGATATTGATGCAGATAATATGGATTACCTTTTAAGAGACTCGTATGTTACAGCTTCTCCTGTAGCTTGGATGGATATTGAAACACTTCTTCACAGCATCGCTTATGTTAGAAATGAAGATGAACTAAAAAATTTCTTTAACTCCGAGTTAGGACGAACTGATATTCAACTAATTTTTGATCGATCTGGGATAAGTGCGCTGGAGAGTTTTATTGTAGGGAGAAGAAAACTTTATAAATGGTTAAATTTCCATCAAGTTGTATGTTTAACAGATGAAGCTACATATCGCATAATGAGATTATTGTGTGAAGCAAAATTGCTTTCCAGAGAAGATTTTGGTCTTGATCCGTTTATCGAACTCATAAGAATTGATATAGAAGAGGAACGAAAGCAAAGAAAAGCTCTTGAAATAGCTAATAAACTTTCAGTTAATTTTGTAGAAAAAAAAGTTATTTATGAAGCACCCAAAGTTATCGATGATCAGTATATACTGGAAAAATTAAGATATGTTTTACGAAAAATACCAAAGGAACTAAGAAGGTACGATTCTTTTGAGTGCAGAACAATATTTGAAGCTCTTTGCGACTATTCAAGAATTTTACAAAGAAGAGATAACAGAAGCGCCTTATGGAAAGTCTCTCTCATACAGATAAAGGAATATTTTGATAAAATAGAAAAAATATGGAAAAAACTGTGCAATATCAGGGAAAAAGACATGAAAAATGATTGTAATGAATTCGATAGAGACATCTCAGAAAT
>CAZUTR010000263.1:0-3998 GCA_964623545.1 uncultured Pirellulales bacterium
ATATAACTGTTCGGCCTACGATGATTACCGGCAATTACTGATGTCAAATCAACTGGATTGTCTGCTGGTCGCCGATGCTATGTACATCTGTGGCGAGTACATCAAGACAGCAATGAAACAGAAGTGCAACGTACTCAAACTTTATCCTGCTGCCAGAGACTTTGAGGAAGCGGCGCAATTCGTTCGGTTAGCTGAAGAGAACAAGGTTCAATATGTTATTGCCAATCCGCGCCGATTTGCGAAAAGTTTCTGCGCTTTCCGGCAGTATGTGCAGGAAGGTGATATCAAGCAGATTTTTTTGCTCACCGCCATTTGTGCAGTCGGTGACAGGCTTGCACCAGTCTGGCAAACGGACCCTAAACTGGCTGGCGGCGGAGTACTTCTGCACGATGCTTACGAGATAATCGACCAGCTAATCTGGAATTTCGGCACACCGCAGCAGGTTCACGGCTTAAATACCAATACAGCCGGCGACAGACAGCAGAGACTTTACCTAACCGAAGATACGGCCGTGGTAACGATGAAATTTACCGATACTTTTTTCGGTAATCTGACAGCCAGCAGGTCGTTCGGGCCGAGTGAGTTTTTCATCAAGCTCTATGCCAGGGATAAAATTCTGACTGTCAGTGACACTTGTTTTGTTTTAGCTGACGCCCTTGGTCAGATTATTGAAGAAGAAGAATATGAAGACGATGAGCTTGTTCGAATGGGAAAACTATTGGAAAACTTCGCTCAAGGTATCGTATCGCCCGATAAAAACAAGCTCTTCAGCACTGCACGTGAAAATCTACAGAATATGGCCGTCATTGAATCGGCTTATTTGTCAGCCCGCACTTCTATGCCGGAGCAGCCCGGCAGAATCCTCAGGGATTAGTGGCACCCCATAGGCAAACGCCGATTGTCACGCTTAAAATCCTTAAACTAAAAAATAATAAGTATTTGACATTCAGAACCATAGCCGGTAATATATGAGCGGTTAAAAGAATTTAAAATATTCTTGAAATTCTTTTGGAGACCAGACTAATGGATGAGAGTAAGAAAAAAATCCTTATGGTTGGAATTATCATCGTGTGTATTGTCCTGGCAATTGTAATAACCCTCGCAAACAGGTAGGATGCGGCTGAGGAACACGGGACCGAGGACAGAGAGCAGAAGACTGAGCGTGGAGGGCTGATAAGGGAGGGTAGAGACACACTGCGCAAGAGATATTAAAAACTAAATCGCAAACTGCAAAATTGAGGGGGCAGCGCAGTCGCTAAAAATCCTAAACTTGTCTGACGACAATCTAGATTCCAAGCCCTAAACTCTAAGCAAATTCGAAATACAAATGAACGAAACGCGACGGCGGCAATGGGGGGTAAATACAAGCCCCCCGGCACTGGCAACGGCAGAAAGAATGCCACACGTAAAATCCCGAGAAAAAACGGGACAGGTGCGTTGCGTCGCAGTTTTTTAATAGATTTCCATGACGGCGGGTTTCACCTCAAGTTAGGTTTTAAATTAAAGATTTTGTCCGATAATTTTCTTGCAAATATGGCTTTTAGGGGGTATAATCGGTATAAAGACAGAGGAAAAATGGGATTCGTTACGGCCGTTTAGAACGTTGCCCATCGTTAGGATGCGAAGAGATTACTGTTGGAGTCAGCCTGCTGCTTTGAGGGGGGCGCCGAGGATTTTGACGAAACAGTAATCGAATCCGAAAGCGATGTGATATGAAAGAGGCACGCGAAAAAGCCAAAAAGGCACAAAGAGGTGCGATAGAGAAACTACGCCCGAGCAAAGTCAAGCAGCCGAAGACACACGAAGAACAATTAGAAGAAGCCAATCAACAGTTACGTGCCAAGGAACAACAACTAAAAGCAGCCAACCAACAATTGCTTGCCCATGAGCAACAGCTAAAAGCGGCCAATCAACAGCTTGATGCAACCAATCAACAGCTACGTGCCCACGAGCAGCAGCTAAACGCGGCGAACCAGCAGTTGCAGTCACGCGAGCAACAATTGAGGGCCGCCAACCAACAGCTGCGTGCACACGAACAGCAACTCAAAGCCGCGAACCAGCAGTTGGAGTCACGCGAGCAACAATTGAGGGCTGCCAACCAACAGTTGCATGCACACGAGCAGCAGCTCAAAGCTGCCAATCAACAGCTTGATGCAGCCAATCAACAGTTGCGTGCGCACGAACAGCAGTTAAAGAGTGCTAATCAGCAGCTGCGGGCACACGAAGAGCAATTACTCAGAACCAACAAAAAACTGGGGCAGCGTATTAAAGAACTGAATTGTATGTATGGGGTGGCTCACTCAATCTGGCAGCGAGAGACCTTGCGCGATATCTTCAAGGATGTTGTTAAACTGATTCCCGGCGGTATGTGCTACCCCGAGATTGCGCGCGCAAAGGTGCTGTTCGACGAAGAGCAATACTCAACTGGTCCTTTCGAAGAGAGCAAATGGAATCTGAAGAGTAATATAACCGTCAACGGCGAAGAACGCGGCTCTGTGGAGGTTTACTATAATGAGCGGCGTCCCACACAGGACGAGGGACCATTTCTCAAAGAGGAGCGCAATCTTATTAATGGTATTGCTCGTGCGCTCAGTGAGGCGGCGGCGCGCAAACAGGCAGAAGAGACACTGGCACAGGAGCAGAATATGCTTCGAACCCTCATAGACAATCTGCCGGATTTGATATATATCAAAGATACTGAAAGCAAGTTTACAGTGGCCAATACTGCTATTGCTCGATTTATGGGTACCGGGAAGCCGAGCGGGCTTATAGGCAAAAGCGATTTCGATTTCTATCCGGACAAACTTACAGAGGAATTCTACGGTGATGAGCAGGAGGTAATCAGAACTGGCAAGCCGCTGATTAACAAAGACGAGCCCAACAGAAATTGTAAAGGCGAGCTGCGATGGATTTTGACCACTAAACTGCCCTGGTTAGACAACGAAGGTAATATCATAGGCATAGTGGGAATGGGCCGGGACATTACCGAGCGCAAGCTTGCACAGGAACAGCTCAGGCAAGCTAAGGAAATGGCTGAGTCGGCCAACAGGGCCAAGAGTCAGTTCCTCGCCAATATGAGTCACGAAATCAGAACACCAATGAATGCAATAATCAGTATTTCGAAGACACTGAGCAGAAATGATATTGACAACCTTACGCCCAAACAACGCGAGGGACTGGAAATAATATACCGAAGCGGTCAGAGATTATTGTTACTGATTAACGACATCCTCGACCTGTCAAAAATTGAATCAGGCAAAATGGATGTAAAATTGAGAGAGTTTTCACTCGATGCGCTGTTAGGCGGAATACAGAGTATGGTCAATACTCTCAAGACGAAAACTGATGTAAAATTCATTGTCGAGAAAAGCGGCTTCGTACCTTCTATGATAATCTCAGACGCTGAAAAGCTGCATGAAATTCTCACAAACATCATAAGCAACTCGGTTAAGTTCACAGAGCGAGGCAAAATTATCCTGAGAATTCACACCGAGTTGCAGGGTTTATATTTCGAAGTTTCAGATACCGGCATTGGGATAGATAAGGAACACATCGAGCACATCTTCGAAGAGTTTATGCAGGTCGACAGCTCGATGACGAGAGAATATCAGGGTAGTGGACTCGGCTTGACTATTTGTAAGAGAATGGTGGAGCTGCTGGGTGGTGAAATAAAAGCCGAAAGCAAACTGGGGCAAGGGACAACAATTACTTTCTACATACCACTGAAGAAACAACAGGTTAAGGTCGCCGACAAATTTACAAAAACAGAAGACCAAGAGAATCAAGAAAACGATTCAACCCCAAAACCACAACAAAGCGCCTCTGGTTCCGGTATTTCACAGAACTTACCAAAGATACTTGTTGCTGAGGATGACGAGTTTTGCAGAGCTGCGGTTAAGATGATGCTCGACTCGAGATACCAGTTGATATTTGCCAGGGACGGCAAAGAGGCGGTTGAAAAATACTTTTCCGTTTTGCCTGATATCGTTTTGATGGAT
>CAZUTR010000264.1:0-3988 GCA_964623545.1 uncultured Pirellulales bacterium
TACGCAGCAATCCGGGTTATTGACAACAGCGGTATGATAAATGTCAATACGGCTTATGCGTTTGACCCCAATACGAGCGACGGCTCAAGCCAATCGCAGATAAATTTAGCAGAATTTGCAAGAGGTGGTTCGAATCCCGATACAATAGAAGAACTGAGTTTAGCACGCAACGGCAATTCGACACCGACCTTAGATTATGAAGAGAAAGTGATATGGGGATTTCCGGAACCTTTTGAAACCACATATTTGCCTTTTGACATTTCCGATGAACTGACTATACGGGGCCGATATGTCATTAAGCAGAAAGACACTATTACCCGTTTAAAGAGTATATGGAGTTCCGCTTTTGATACATCAAGTAGTTATACAAAATGGACACCTTATACCGATACAATGGATTTAACAACATGGTTTAAAAGGACAAACAGACATCCATCAGACGCAACAGCGCAAAGCCTTTACAATATGCCGCATATATCCACTACTTATAATATTGACCGTATTATCAAGCCGGATGGGCAGAAAATGTTCAATGTCAATAATGCAAGTGCAGCTAACGTTAGAGATGTGTACGAACTGACAAAAACTGCTCTGATTGACGGTGGCGTCGCCGGCGCAAATGATGTGGCTGCGCAGATAGCCGTCAACCTGACAGACTATCGCGACAACGATGCAAATGTAACAACATTAGATATAGATGGAACTACTTATTTCGGCTTTGAGCGGCCCTGTGTTTATATATCAGAAATTGCACATAATTTCTATCAAAGAGACCCGAATGATGCGAATACTCTCGCCAGGTCTTATGCGATCGAGCTTTATAAGCCATACTTTGAGGATGACGACCCATGCGGCTGGTCGCTTGCAGTTTATAATTTTAATCCTGTTAGCACAACTATACTTCCCCTCTATAACTGGACCGGCTCAAGACGTTTTCATGTTATACGGAACAACGACCCGAATGCGCTATTGCCTTTGAGTGATTTCACTGATATTAACGAGCCAGAAGATGCAAATGACATTTTCGATTATGACCCAAATATTTATACAGGTCAGGCGCAAGATGCAAACTTCATTTTTGCCAATAGCAGTATTATAGAGCTTTGGCGCGATGTCAATGGCGTACCTCTTGTAGTAGATTCCGTTCTTGTTCCCGATGTAAATATTAGTACTGGCTGGTTAGATGTAAATCAAGCAACTGGTGTAGAACATAGTTATCAAAGAGATATTATGCCTCACAGGTGCATAAGGCGTTTGTGGGGTCTTGATGTTGGACCTCCAACACTCGGTACTAATAACACATTTAGCTCTGGTGTAGGGCCAATTCAGGCGCATCCGGCAAATAAACGCTTCATAACCATGGGTGATATTGGAATGGTCTTTCGCACAAATACCTATATTCCCGCAGTTGTTGAAGGTCCGCCGATTTACCCTCCCCCTATTGCCGGGCAACCTGAATATAATGATAAGAATGATGAGTATGATGTAAGAGTCAACTTGGGAGACCCCTATTTTCAACAGCTCTTTAATTATTTCACTGTTTTCGACCCTGCCGACCATGTAGCGGGCCCGAACGAGATAAGAATAAAAGGCCGAATTAATATAAATACCGCACCTTGGTATGTAATAGGGCAACTGCCCTGGATCTCTTTTCACACAAAATACTACGAGCTCGCAAGAGCAATAGTGGAATATCGAGATAATGTTGCAGGAGGTTTTAAAAGTATTGGAGAGTTAATGCGAGTCGTTAGTGGTGATCCCAATGATAGTATCACCTACTATGCACGTGAAGACGGTCCCGGAGCTGGGGATCAGTTGGGTCTACCTGATCTGACGGACTATGTGGGCTTTGAACCGGGTGATGGCGCGATAGATGATTTTGAAGAGGCGGATTTAATTTTCTCCCGTATAAGTAATCTGGTTACGGTGCGAAGCGATGTCTTTACAGCATATATACTTGTTCGCATAGATAAAAACGGCCCACAAAAAAGGGGAATTGCCATACTCGACAGAAGTGAGGTCGTTCCACTATCGCCCAATGGCAAGGTAAAGGTTCTAGCTATACATCCAGTGCCTGACCCAAGATAGTCTGTATTCACCCATCTTACTAAGATTTGATGAGTCCCAGCAATTCGGTGTGCACTTTTTGATTTGCTGTAATTATGGGAAATTCCTCACCGTTATAATTATCTACATCAACAGGAAAGATTTTACCGCCCTGCCAATTGGTTACAATAGCACCTGCGGCCTGGGTGATGAGTATGCCGGCAGCCACGTCCCACAATTTGGGCGAAGAATGGATTGTGGCGATGAAACAACCCTTAGCTACGTATGCAAAATGAAGCGCTGTCGAGCCGAGATTGCGAAATCTTGTCTTCTGAATAATATCACAAGCCCACTTGGGCACGCCCTCTTCAAAATGGCTGTCCAATCCGACACTTGACAGCTTGTGAATCGTGTCTTCGCCAGCGTTAATGCGTCTGCCATTTAACTGTGCTTCCCGGTCTTTAACGGCAGTGTACATTGAATCAGTAGCCGGTTCGAAAATCACTCCGATGATTGGCTCGCCTTCATGCATTGCTGCAATGCTCACGGCAAAACAAAGCATCTGACGCGCGAAATTATTCGTTCCATCTATCGGGTCAATCACCCACCATATCTTCTCTGCCCCTCGTGGCGGTTGTTTGAAAAGCTCTTCATCGCCCCCTTCTTCGGCAATAAAGCCGTGGTCGGGGTAAGTTTCCTTAATTCGGTCGATAATTATCTGCTGGCACCGACCATCGGTTTGAGTTACTAGCTGACCATCCTTCTTTATCCAGGATTTTGTGTAGCTGATTTCTTCCATTGTCCGCTGACCAGCGAGGCGGGCCGCAACGACAGCTGTCTCCAGCATACGACTCAAATCTTTCTGCTCTAATACCATATCTTACCTTTCACGTTGACAGGAACACTTCAACTATTTATTTTAACGTAGTTATGCATTTAAGCCAACGAGTAAATAAAGTTAAATTTGTCAGCCGTGCAACGACACGACAGCGGGGTATAGCAGCGATTGTTTTCCTGGCAATCGCGGTTTTTTTCGTTTTTTTGCATATTGCAGCAAGCGGAAAAATTAACATTGGCCAATGGCTTGGCTACTGCGGTTTTAAGCAAAGGTGGGGTTTGCCCTGTCCAACCTGCGGAATGACTACTTCAGCGCTCGCTTTCGCCCAAGGCAAAATCCTTCGGTCTTTTTACATCCAGCCGGCTGGAGGTTTTTTTTGTAGCGTTCTGGCTATTTTGGCATTTTTGTCTTTTATTACAGCCGTTTTTGGGGTATATATTACGTTTTTTAAGCGTTTTTTCACCGAGATAAAGGTTAAATATGTAATTTTGGCAATTTTTGTTGTTATTATCGCAGGTTGGGCAGTGACGCTAACACGTGCGTTGGCAACAAAAAATCAGTACTGAGTAAAAAAATAAAAAAATGAAAACAAAGCTGCGAAAATTATTATTTATTATTTTCTCAATCGCTTTTTTGTCTCTTTTAGTCTTCCAAAGCGGCTGTAAGTCCGCCGGTATTATAGCAGCTATGGGGACCCCCACACGTCACGAAAAGAAAGTTCCCGCTGAATATAAACTCGCCGAGGATGAAACCCAAAAAATACTGGTACTTGTGGACCAGCCCAGTTGGCTTGAAGCCGGTTCCAACCTGCGTTTTTACCTTACTGATATAACAAATCAATACCTCATACAACATGTTAAAATACCAGCTGAGAACATTATAGGATATGATGAATTATCAAAATTTCGCTCGGCTCGTCCCGACTTTTCGCAGCTTTCTGCCGCTAAAGTTGGTGATGCCTTAAAGGCGGACAAGGTTCTGTTTATAACACTTGCGGATTTTCAGGTTATCGAAATCGCCGAATCCGGTTATTATCAGGGACTACTAAGTGCTCAGGCAACTATCTTCGAGTCCTCGAGCGGAAAGAAACTCTGGCCGAAAATG
>CAZUTR010000265.1:0-3987 GCA_964623545.1 uncultured Pirellulales bacterium
CGGCTTGCATCGTATTCAACCATTTCTTCCGTCTTAGCAAAATCCTCCAGCATGGTGCTCAGCTCGACAGGTATTTGAGCTCCGCCGAAAAGCAACTGCTGTTGCATCGAAGTAATCAATCCCTTCTTCTTCCCAAGGTCTTCTTCAAGAGCAGATATTTTTTGATTCAGCGCGTCTGTCTCAGTTTTGCAGAGGCCTTCAGAGGTATTAACCTGCCTCTGTAATTGCTCAAGTTTAAGTTCATTTGCCCGCCTCTGACTCTCAAGCTCTGCTATTCGCTCGCGCTGTGTTTCGTTTTGGATTTTCAGGTCTCTACTGCAACCATTAATCAAAGCAAGACAAACACAGACAAGCAAAAAACTTGACAATTTGGCAACTCGCATTATTCCATCCTTTCAATGAAAAACAGATTGATTTCAATCCCTTTTGAAAAACTTACGAAATATGTAAATTCCTTATTTATAACCCATTAGAGCTATCAACTAATTTTGCCATCCGCTTTTACCATCCGCCGCCCACATAATAAAACCGATTTGCATGTATTCGTCAAGAGTAAACTTTCAAAATAAATATATATCCGGCCCCAGACAGTCAAAGCAAAGGTTATGCCTACCCCGAACGTCCGAAAAAAGAACAAAGACAAATTGACAGTTTAACTACAATTGCATAATAAATCCTCGTTCAGGCAGGCCCGTAGAATCGAAGATACTCCCAGCTAACTAAATGGACAAACGCAGAGAAAACACAAAAAGATTAGGAACAGAGAATGCAAACTGTGCGAATATCTACCCTCAAATCCGGGGGTCATTTGTTGGTAAGCAAAACACAGTCTCAAGGACAAAAAAGCAAAACCGCTTTACTATATATTAAACAGTCGGTTCTTCCGACTCAGCCCCTTTGCCTTTCTTCTTTTTCTTCTTTTTTTCCTTCCTTGCTTTCGGCGGCTTAGGAGTTTTTTCCTGGCTTAGCATATAGGCACCACCAACTATCCCTCCTGAAACTACGAGCAGGCCAAGAACGATAAACCATATCATTCCCTGCAATGATTTGAGTATTTCAGGCAATACCCCTTTTGAACCTGCCGCGGCAACAATTGCCGTGTAAATAACGGCAACAATAGGCAAAATCAACATATAGCCGAGCGCATTACTCAGCATATCCGGCTCCGGCTCTGCGTAGGCCGGTCTCGCGGTCGGGACTTCAAAACTCGGCCTTGGTGCTGCGAACTCTTCTTCAGGAGCAAGGATTTCATCCGCCTCTGCCGGCGCTGCAGCAGATTCCTCCATCACAGCAGCTTCACCCCCCTCTTGACCTTCACCTTCGGGAGTATAAATTTCATCAAGAATACCTCCTAATGAGGTATCATCTGCCTGTAATGAAAGGTCCAACAAACCTGAGCCGCTGCCGAAAGTATCGAGGTTCACATCCTCTTCAATCTCTTCCAGAGAGGCCTCACTCGACGAGCTCGCCGACAACGCTTCATCCAGTCCGCTGCCCGAAGCTGCACCCGCATCCTCTTCTAACATCGCTTCGTCTAGTCCACTACCAGCCGCGCCACCCTTACCTTCCTCCGAGAGAGCTTCGTCTTGTATAGACCTGGTATCACCTTCAGTACTCTCCGCCAACGAAGTTGCATCCGACAAAGCTGCCGCCTCATCTATATCCGCACCAAGCCCGGAGCCGCCTGCCATACTATCTGAAACTTCTTCACCGGCTATTATGGTATCGGCATCGTCAAATCCAGTTGGAGTTGGCGCTTCCTCCGTCGGCTCAGGTGCCAGTAGAATCTCATCCACAACATCGTTCTCATCCACCGGCCCAAAGGGCTCTTTTGCCTGCATAATGCTCGTATCTGACATTAGCGATTCGACTTCACTAATCTTAAAAAGCAAATTCGGGCCATCACGATATTCACGTAACCTGCCAGCCTTTACCAGCTCTTTCACCTCACCCTCCGTCTTACCGAGTTTGCCGGCCGCCTCACTTAATGAATAGAACATATCAGCCATAATTACTCGCTCTCCATAAATTTAATCACTTATAGCCCACATTCCAATTTACACGAATGTGAACTACTTTGCATTCCAACACATTTTAATATTCCATAAATCCTAAAAATCCCAACTTCTTTATGTACAACTAAAAGCCCTTCTCTGTTCAGCCATCTTCCACCCAAAAACAATATTTATACTTCAATTATATCCTGGTTCATACAAATATGCAAGTTTTTTATACAAATGGCATTTGTACAATTTTCTAAGCAATTTTAAAACGCCGCTCCGCTGAAAAGCAACTTAAAGTTCTCATTCTGCAAAAAAACCTTGCTTGGGCTTTTTAAAATCTCAAAAATAGGGCTTGTTCTATTGCAAAGCTGGACTTTTTCGTGTACTATATTGGTGATTGTTGCGCATTTCCCTTTTTCCGGGGTGTAGCTCAGTTTGGCTAGAGCGCCTGCTTTGGGAGCAGGAGGTCGCACGTTCAAATCGTGTCACCCCGATTCCGACCTGTGGTTGGAACAGAGCAGATTAGTATCGGAATAAATTAACAGGTGATAAATCAGCTAGCGCTGATAATAGAGATTTGTGTTTTGGAAAATTCTCGCCTGTGATCCCCTGCTCAAATGTTCAACTCCTCAAAAACACACGCTATATTCAGGAAAATCTATTCTTTGTGTTTTCTAATCAAACTAAGACCGCTCAAGTCAAGCAGAGATGCCATCACTGGCTCAAGGATAGGATAGGCACAGTCCAAAGCTTCCCACGTCACAAAAATACTTCTATTTCTTTCGTCGGTCGTGCGGCGCGGAGATTTCCACCATTGCGACAGAAACGTTTCCGCTTTCATCCGTTGCAGTAATGTTAATTGTATATGTTCGGCCATCACCTTTGCCTGAGCGCTCTGCACGAAGACGCAATTCTATAACGCCTGTAGCATCATTGACATCATCGATGTAATAATCGGGTTCGGTGTTGCCATCACCGATTCCATCCTCAGGCTCGCTGCTTATGACCTCGACGTGCAAGGTAATGGCCCCCCCTCCGTTATCAAAAGCATTGGCCCAAATCGTGATTGAGTGAAATTTGTGGTTAGGAGGCCAAAGAATGGTCTTGCTCGGGATAGGACCAAGGCTAGGGCCGCTTGTGTCAGTAACCTCCACCGAAACGAAAGCACTCACTGTGTCGTTGATCTCGTCGCTGACCTTCACCTCGATTACGTGTACTCCGAGTGGGAAGCGCGGGTCACCAGCCCCGATTTCCAAATCCGGGATGGGAACAGTTCCCCCGCCCTGGACCGTCTCAACCGAACCGAACGCAAGAACCTCGCTGTTCTTCAGCCACTCATAGGAAATCGTGTCACCATCAAAATCTGCCACATCGGCAACAACGACAATCGGGTCGATGCCGATTTCGACTACCTGATAGCTCGGCGCCGGCATAACGTCAGGGGGTGAGTTGTCAACCGTCAAAATCATCTCGTCTGAGCTGGTAAGTTGAGAGTCGTTTACGTCCAATCTCAGAAAGTGGGTTCCGATAGAGAAATATGGCAAAGCCCCCAGATCTAAATAGGCCTCGTTATTGTCACCAACAGGCGACCAATCAAGAAGTAATTGAATTACTTCACCAGCCTCGTTAACCTCAGTCCAACTGTATTCAAGCGGGTCTCCATCCGGATCTGTTCCAGTGCCCTGAACCACCGTATAAGCCTGGTTCGCACTGGAGATTTGAATATTATCACCGGCATTGGCGTCCGGAATCTGATTCGAGGGAACTTTGGAAAGAGCCAAAGCATTGGCAAAAAGCACCTCGAAATCGGGGTTGTTGACATCTTGGATGTCGGCCAAGGTACCCGGATAGCCATTTACGAACATAACGGCATCGGCACCGACTATGGAATCAGAAGCAGTTGTTAAGACGCACTCATCACCATTCAAGAATCGCCCCAAACGCTCGCCCGGCGGTGCCTGCAGATTTATTTCGCTTGAATAGG
>CAZUTR010000266.1:0-3973 GCA_964623545.1 uncultured Pirellulales bacterium
AGGTAGGGGTTATTAAAAAAACGCGATGCTACGCGTCGCCTCCATCTCGTTTAGAATTTCAAACCGAAAGCCCCCAGCTTTATGCTGGGGCTTTCTACTATTCACTAATCACCAATCACTAATCACTATATCGACAGGGGTCTGTTAACCCCCTGCAATGCAGGGGGTTATTTTTTACATCTTAAGAATAAAGTCTATATCTAATACGGTAATCTCCCCATCGCCATCCAAACATCCCTTATCAAGCGTCTCTGCACACCCATGGCAGCGCTCAATCGTCTTAAGATACTTCTTCTCCAGCAAAGGCGGGAGCAAATCATAAAACTTTCGTTCGTGCGGGTATTTCTCTCTGTAAAACTCGTATAGTCCTTTCGTTCCTTTGGAAGAATTGCACCCGCTGCACGCCCATATCTGGTTGTGTATCCCTTGTATCACATCGCAGCTTGCGCACTCAGGCCGAATCCGCAGCGACTTCGGCACAATATGTTCCCTGTGCAGATTATCCTCACTGCCGCAATATATACAACGCTTCTCCGTCTCGACAAGTTGCCAATCCTCCCGTGTTATCTCCGACCAGGATTTGGCCCCGCTTTTCAATTCCCGAAACGTATTTTTAATAAACCCGTAATGCTTCCCCTTTGCATCTTTGCCATCGGGAACATCAAACGCTCTCTTTGCGATTATCTTTGCGTATTGATAATAAATCAAATCCCTTATCGTTTTTACGTCTCTGTCAGGCATTATTACTTTCTACTTTCTTCTCCTCCGGCAGGTAGATGTCACTTAGCCTCAAACGTTTTTCAACCGTTCCAATTTCTTCCTTCGACAACCCAACCATTTGATAAATAACTTGGTCTATAGCATATGCAAGAGTATCAACCTTGAAATTGTGTTCTTTAGTAATCTTATTGAGCTGAACATCCTTCATATTTTGGGATGCAACAAGATACTCTCTTTCGATCTTCAAAATCTCACTAACTCGCTTCTCTATTTCTCTGACTTTTTCAATATTTTCCATAATATCAGAGTTCAACTTTGGAAACCGAATATTTTTATATATATTGGGCAAATACAAATTTATCTCATCCAGTTTGTTAAGCACATACCATAGTAAAAAAGACGATTTCAGGTAAGCCACCATAAACTTCAGTGTATATAAAGACTTTTTCACCGCAAAAAGCTTTAGGATAGGAATTCCTACTTTTCCAAAAAAAGGATAATTATAATTCGAATAAAATACACCTCCGCCCGGTACAATATAAATAGTTTCACGGTTTTCAGTTTTATTCCCAAAACTCCTAATGTTGAAAAGAGGCACACTATATCGTAAGTAAGCATACTTCAGCCGAGGTGAATACCCTTCTTTGATATATAAAACATTGCCTCTACTCTTGCCATTGTCCCTTAAATTCCTAAGCTTCTCTATTTCTTTACCGGATAATTTAATTCCATCAACTACTTCAGGGGGAAAAGGCGTTGGAACACTCATAGATTCGAACTTTCTAATTATTGGCATAGATGCAAATAGATTCTCAGCAAGTAGACAATTCTTCTTGATTTCAGACACTCTTTTGCCAATTCTTTTCTCAATTGCTTGTGTGGTTCGCTCCTCAAGAATATTTTGCACTTCTGGACCTGACAATATCTTAATATTTTTCTCCTGTATTGTATAAATACGTCCATCTCCTTTTATAGTTGCTATTTGGTTTCCACGAGGAATATACACTGACAAAATTATCTTATCGTTCTGCAGGGGATAAGGATTAAACTCCTTATAGCTGTTTCGAGATAGCAAGCCCTCAATGGTATCAAAGGATTCGAGTATTTGCTTAAAAGCCTTACGAAATCCTGCTTTATCTTTTACAGGCGAAGGTAGCCCTACTTTGCTCAATTCTTTTGTTACTCCAAAAAGTAAATGTCCTCCAACAGAGTTATTCATTGCACAAATCAACTTCTTACACCGCTTGATATTTTCATCACTTAAATATGGTATACCAAATGTAGTCTCTTTGTTAATAAGACTATTCAAAATCTTATCGACAGAAGGTCTCTCCGTTGATATAAGTTCAGCTGGATTTGCAAATGCTGTTTTTAGTGAAGCAAATTCAATTTTCTCAAGCCTAGCCCAAGTCACCAGTTGACCTACTTCTTTATAGTTGTGTGCATCAGAAAATCGGACAAATGCTAGTGGATTTGTCCGTTTGTATTCTTGTGCTATATTTAACAACTGAACGATTTTTTCTTTCTGGTCTTCATTGTTGAATGCTATCGCAGTTAGTTGTGAATCCCTAAAACAAGCAGCTCTTGTCTGCCCACTTGGAATCGTCTTCCAAATACCTTTATCTGAATCAGTATGGGCATCGATAATAATGCAATCTAGTTTTTTTGATTGCTCATATAGGTCAAAAATGCTCCATTTAGATAAGGTAGTTGTCTTTTCCTTCCCGAATGTGTTCTCGTCATATCCTCCTTCTAATAAAAATTTTTCAATTTGGTCGACCTGCACTTTCTCATCAAATATTATCAATAAATGAATTCCATTGTTAACTTCAAATTCGATACCGGGTAGTACTAGAATCTCTTTAAATATGGACAGTTTCTTTTCTATATCAAGCAACTTGATTTTGGCCTTTTCCGAATCTGTAATTGTTGATAGCGTAATCTTCTCTTCTATTAATTTTTTCTTTATTTCGATTAGTTTCTTGTAACCACGGATTGAATTATGATCTGTAATTGCCAGAATTTTTACATCTTTCTTTTTGGCACTTTCCAAGATACGCAGATATTCATTATCATCTTTCTTGCCCTTATAGCAGGTCGAAGCTGGTGTGTGAATATGCAAATCAACTTTTATGAAGTTGCTTTCTTTTTTATGTCCGCTCACATCCCTTCTATTCTTACTCATGATATCCTCCTTTAGGAAAAATATAAAAATAGTCACCACTTTTCCGCATCATGCCATGATTCCTCTTTTTTCTTGTTTCACAATCCACTTTCGCTATCGTTACGGCGGATAATTTCTACCCAAATCCTCAATTCCAAACTCAACGTAACCAATTTTCAATCCTGTGCTAAATCCGCTTTTTATTTCATAAACATCAATTATCGAGAATCGAGAAACGAACTGTTGCTGTCCTATCTAAAGGTGCTATCTCCCTCGAAAATATTATTATACCAAAAAAGCAACTTAATGTCAAATTTTACCTCCGCCTGCCCCTGCAATTTTCAGGCAGGGGTCCACAACTAAAAACTTAGCACTCAAAACTCAAAACAGCCCCATTCTGTCCTCCCTCGTTGTCAATCCTTTACGTGGCCTCCGGCACTTCTATCGTGGTATATACGGATAACAGCTTCGATTTGCCTTGTGCCTATGTGCCTGTGCTCCTTTGTGCCTCTGTTCCTTTGCTCCTTAGTGCCTGTTTTTTGTGCCTTGAGTCTTGGATCTTGAGTCTTGGGATACCAAGAATCCCGTGTTTTCCACGTATATAGATTGCCTTGTTAAATACCGAAATACACCATGCCTAACTATGAGGCTTCGAGGTTTCTCCTCAATTAAGCTTAGGTAGCTAAGGAGCAGAGAAAAAAGAGCGAATAGATTATACCTTCGCTCTTCTAATGGGCTGGGGCACAAGAGGGTACCCAGCCCATTCTTCTTTTTTCCATCCTAAAACTAAATTTCCCTGATGCTCTGATTTACTGACAACCTATCACTTCCCTTTGTGCCTTTGCTCCTTTGTGCCTTTGCTCATTTGTGCCTTTGCTCCTTATTGCCTGTTTACTGTCTTCGTAGCGAACCAAATCCGTGCGATTTATCCTTCGTAGTTGCCGTGGAATTCTTAATCCCTACTCCTTAATCCTTATAACTTTCACGCCATTTTTGCACAAATCTCACCGAAAAAACATGTAAAAAACCGCTCATTTTTACTCAAAAGTCGTTCAATTCTTATCATTTTTCATCAATTTCCGTTCAAAA
>CAZUTR010000267.1:0-3934 GCA_964623545.1 uncultured Pirellulales bacterium
GCTGGCTTCATTGACTTCATCGAAATTAGTGCCGAAATAGACATCGTGTCCGCTTACTTCTGCCACCCAACAACCCTCTGTCCAGCTAAGATTGGTTTCCATCGTAATACCCACCTGCCCATCTTCCGGGATCGGACAACACGCACGTCCCAGGTCGTTACAATCTTCAAAATAATATTCATCCACGCCCATATCAACGATAGCTCCATCAATGCAGTCGCTGTCCATTACTCTGCTATCGCCGTCGATGTCCTTATCCGGCAGGGACAGGCCGCCGGGAGGTGCATTAGTGCCGGAATCGATACACGGTGAGCACGGCATCAGATGATAACCATCCGGCTTAAATATCGGGTCCTCGTCAATATTGTCTTGGCCATCCCAGCCGCCCTGAATATCACTATAGGTAACATTGACTTGGTCGCCGAAAATTTGCACGTCCCCATTGCCCCACAGGATACAGTTCGTCACCGTTGTGTTACAGTCATTATCAACAGCATATATTCCACCGCGGACTCCATTCGCAACAAACGTGCAGTTTATAACATTCGCATCCGCCGCCGTATCACTGCAAATCCCACCGCCACATCTTTCAGCCCAGTTATTGCTGAACAGGCAGTTTACAATCCGAATGTCGCCCCCGCCGTAGTTGTATACACCTGCTCCACCCACACAGGAAGAGCAACCCCTATCTTCTCCGAGGGCTGAGTTATATTTGAATGTACAGCTTCTCACCATCGGGCTACCACCATCGTTGTACATCCCACCGCCAACATCGCAAGGGTAAGAACCATCGGCATTGCCGGCGGTGATAGTAAAACCGTCCAGCACGGCTGTTGCATTTGTGTAGCTTGCCGTCACAACGTGATAGCTGTTCTCAGCTCTACAGGAGGCACACGGATTGACAGCCTCACCGTCATTTCCTTTAAGGTCGCCGCTGAGTATAGTCTCGTACTTTTTGTAATCTCTGGCATTCGGGTCTGACTCACCAAAGCCCGCGTAGTCGCCCTTGATTTCCACACCATTGATAAGCTTGAACGCGGCTTCTCGGTCACCTGTGCCATCGGGGTCAAGAGAGCTTACATCGGGCTTGTACGTTCCTGCAGCCACACGAACCTCATTACAACCACAGTTCCGTGCGGCCAGCAGAGCATCCTGAAGGTAGTTGTAGGCATCCTCCCACGAAGTGCCATAATTCAATCCATCAGCATCTGCGTCCACATAAATTACAGGTCCATTCCAACAGCATACTTGGGTGTATTCATAAGCGATGTTTAAGAGCTCATCACCGCTTCTTATTTCGCACTTGTTTCTAATTATGCCGCCCGCCCCGGGGTATTTCACCACGACTGTAAGTGTAACGTAATTTGAATCTCCAGGTGATACCGTCCCAATCCACCAAGTGTAGCTGCTACCATCAAGATTGTAGTTGGGGTCAGAAGGATTATTAGGCTCGACTTCATCCGGCAGATAGTCAATAATCTTCACATCGTTAATATCTATAGTGTTCGGTTCATTAGGATAGCTGTAATAAATCGTGTAGGTTACCTTATAATCCCGCAGAACACAATTGCCATCGTTGACATCGTCAACCTTACTCAAATCAACCCATGGTATTTCTAATGCATATAGCGATTGTATTCCACTGCCCATATCCCCAGATATCAATTGAGGAACTCCGCTTCCATTATAAGTATAGACTCTACCAACACCTGACACTCCAAATGCAGAACCAGCCTCTTTTCCGGTCCCGAGAATCAGGGTATCCCCTGTGCTAATCATCGATATTATTTCGTTTCCATCCGGTACGGTCCAAACAGGACTGAACTCATTGCCGTCATATCTTTCAAGCTTCGGGCCGGACGTCACATATAGATAGTCCTGAAACGTTTCTAACTCCCAGGAATGACATTCCTGGTAATCACGTATTGTAGTCCATGTGGTTCCATCCGGAGACCTGTGGACTCTGCTCTGGTAAGCCGAAGCGTACAAGTTGCTGTCGTACATATCGAAATCCCAGATGCAACTTCCTTCTAAGTCAATCACCTCCGTGAAGCTGTTTCCATCATAGTGACCAATCTTATCATGAAGTATGTCTCCAATATACAGAAGGTCTTTCTCTTCCCAATCATACATGCTTCTAAAACCGTCCCATGAGTTAAAGTCAACGATGTTCTGCCAGCTGTCGTTGACGTCGATGTACCTATAAAGTCTTCCCGACTCATAAGCGGTCCCGGCATACAAGTTCCCTCTGAAGGCTATTAATGAACATATCTGGTTGTCTAAGTCGCCCCCGACCTGTGTCCACTCGGTGCCTCCATCGTATCTCCACACTCGGCCTTTCTCACTACTAGTACCACCAAGAGCCCTCGACAAAATTAACTCCTTCTTTGATACTAAAGACCCATCCCAAAGGCCGGATTGGAAACTTAGCGCCCCTGGAGTATCAGTCGTTGTTCCGGCATACAGACAGCCATTGTACTCACACAAACAAAGCACTGCGTCGCCCAGATCTTCAGATATCTCCTTCCAAGAGCTTCCGCCGACGTTTTGATACACAACCCCAGGCTCGCTTCCACCCGCATAAAGCAATCTTGCCTCAGCTGTGCCGCAAATGCTGCTGATAAGAATAATTAGTGATAAAATAAAGAAATACTTTTTCGCTGACATTTTTATCCCTCTATAATTAATCTCGTTTTTGTAAAAAATAAGCTACATTAGAAAAACAATCAACAAATACAGCAACCTAAATAAACGTTTTCTGGTTTTTTCTCATATCCTATCCTTTCAAAATTTTTGGTTAACATATCATTAAATCCAGGTCACTTATCTGTACCCGCCACAGTCGGGTAAACCTAACGTATCAGACAACATCTAAAATAGACAGTCCACAAACACGCAGAATTATTACGTTTTCTCTATAAAATTTCTAAAAATTTGAAAAAGTTCCTCATTTCACCTCACACCCCAAGCTAACCTCTTTTGAGATTATAAAAAAAGCAATTCTTTGTGGCCAAAAAACAGAAACGAAAAAGGCCCCTGCCACTTTCCACTTCAAAGGATGAATAACTAATATTACAGCATTGCAACTGATTTGACAAGAAAAAATATAAATTTTTCTCAAAATGTCGTAGAAATGAGGACATGTTGTATAGACATAGACAGGATTTAGCTATCGCCCAAGATAAATAATGATACCGACCAGTATCAAAACAACCGCTAAGCATATCCCCATAGCGGAAAAAAGAAAAGGGGCTGTGAGTAAAACTCACAGCCCCTTTATTTTAAATTAAATTCGCAATAAAGCTATTCTACACCTGCCAAATACTTAATCTCGCCCTCTGACAGGCCGCGGTTGTAGATACGGAAGTCGTCGATGAGACCATTCCAGTAGCGCCCTGGATATTCCTCATTGTCGCCGATATAGACGTTGTAACTACTGATGTTTATGATGCCCGAAGCGACATCGGAGACGTCCAGTTCGCCATCCACGTACAGATATATCTCTGAGCCGTCATACACACCGGCGACATGATGCCATTCGCTGTCGTTCACGTCCACGTTTCCTCTGACAATCCAGTTATCTGAGAGGCCAGTACAGCCGAACGCCAGGCTATCTCTGTCAACGTCCCTGGCAAGCCTCCAGGAGTCGTCACCCTTGGCGATAATGGTCTGCCAATTTTTATCAAATGCATTAACCTTTATCCAGGCTGCGACCGTTATCTGGTCGGTAATGTCGAAGATTGGGTCATTGCCGCAGTTTACATAGTCGCCGTCACCGTCGAATAAAAGTGCTCCACCTATCGTGCCGGTCACCCAGGAGGGGTCACCTATGACGGTGCCGTTGTTACCATTATAAGAGCTGTCGTATGCAGTGCTGCCGCTCACCTCGTCAAACTTCCAGTACCCTACTAAGTTGGGCTCAATGATATTCAGC
>CAZUTR010000268.1:0-3925 GCA_964623545.1 uncultured Pirellulales bacterium
CCGGCCTTTGTTCTTATGTTACTCACTTTGCAAACCGCTGTTGCCTATATATTCCGCCTCGATGCAGAACTGGATAATGTCACGGGCCAATGGAGCGGCGTCCTGCGAACCGTGTTGGCCGCCTTCGACAACAACAGAAACAGCGATGTTCCTGTCGTTGTTATCTTTTGCGAAGCCGGCAAACCAGGCGTTATCCGGCTCTTCGGTTGAGCCGGTCTTGCCATAAACAGTTACGCCCTGCTCGGGGATACCACTATTTGTAAATTCTTTGTAAGCTGTTCCGCCCGGCTCATTGACAACCGCCCACATACCATCGTGAATGACTGATAAAGTTTGCGGCGAAATATTAAGATTGATGCCTTCTGAATTTCTAATTTCGATTTTCAAATTGTCGATATGAGATTGCTTCACTTCGCTCGCAATGATAGAATGAGTGGATAATCGGGGTGGTTTATATAATCCGCCCCGCGCAAGACAGGCCATTGCATTTGCCACCTGCAGGGGCGTAGCACGCAGATTGCCCTGTCCCATTCCGAAATATCTTCTCTCATCTCGAACAAGAACAAAAACCTCATTAAAATCTTCAATCTCACTTTCTGGTCTTACGCTTGATATTTGTCCCTGCACCTGCCTTAGTTCTCGTAATTCCTGGTCTAAGTTAGAGGTTAGTGATATTTTGTGGCCGTAGCCAAATCTAAACAGCCATTGTTGGAGAACAGCAGGTTCAATTCTGTCGGCAAGCCGGGAGAAATAAATATTACAACTGCCTTTAATTGCATTACGGGCGTTGTTCAGCCACTGGTAATCATGCCCACTTCGATGCCGATTATATATCCAGCAGTTCGGCCAGCCCTTTGGCGCCGCCGCAGCAGGACAGCTTATAACCTCATCAACAGTTATACTACCTGACTCAAGACCGGCAACAAGAACCAGCGGCTTAACAACCGAACCCGGAGGATACTGTTTATTTATTGCCCGATTGCGCAATGGCTCATTAAGGTCGGCAAGTATATCACCGTAGTCATACCTGACACAGTTTAAATCAAATACAGGAGTTGAGACCAGAGCCAGGATATCACCTGTTGCCACGTCAATAACAACGGCAGCCGAAGGTGCACTACAATTTGTATTAAGCCGACAGTCGGCTATATACTCTTCAATTCTCTGCTGAAGCTCAACGTCCAAGGTCAATGAAACATCTGTGCCGAACTGCGTTTGTGTCCGACTAATCAGTCGGCGGTCTATATCGAAAACTTCTTCGCCGCGCCTGCCGCGAAGAGCAGCTTCACAGACGTATTCAACACCATCCTCACGGCCGCATACCTCATCCTCCAGATAATATGAAAGTTTATCTTCTTCAAATAGTTTCCTGTCATTTTCCTGCGGCGGCCCGACCCAGCCGATTGTCTGAGCAGCAACCCGGCCAAACGGATAAACGCGGTGGACCCTGGGTAAAATCTCAACACCCTCAATATCCAAAAATTCCAACTGAGCCATAAAGATATCATCATCGGTTCGCAATTCCAACAGAGGCCAGCTTTTGTGCATCTCAGCAATGTCAACTTTATTGATAAGTTTAAGGCGCTCCGCCAGGCCAGGTTGATTTCTTTGAAAATCTGCAATCGCTACAGAAATAGGGACACTTATGATACTGTCATAGTTTTGCAAAATATCAGAGTTTGGAAATGCCTTGCGCCAGGCCTGGAATGCCCTTCTGTTCCAGATAAAATCATTTATCTTCCGCACTTTCGCTTCCATCTGCGAAGTCGAAACCCCCCGAAAGCGGGCGCATTTGTCAATTACACGCCGTAGGTCCTCAAGGCCAGCTTCTAATTGTTCCTTGACCTCAGCCGTTGTACTTTGAGAATTATATTTTGCCGCCGCTTCGAGAATCCTGCCATCGCACACACGCTCATCCATAAAACAAGTAATATTATAATTTATATGCAGCCAAAACTGCGGCTCATCATCAGCTAAAACCTCACCGTTTCTGCCAAGTATTCTGCCTCTTATGGTCTTAAGCTGCCGACTTAGTCCTTCGCCCTGCTTTAATTTTGCAACCCTGTTGCGATAGAACGACCCGGACAACAATTGCATATCACCAAGGCGAAGCAAACATACGATTAACAGGCAAGCAATGAGGAGCACAAAAATTCTGATTCGCTTATCGTACATTCTCTATCTGTTTCGCTCCCGGCTGAAGTGTTGTATTTTCATCTTGTGGATTTCGGTCGCTCTGCTGCGTCTGTGCACATGTCGTGAAGCGTGTTGCGACCCCATACGCATCCACCATACGCAAGGCAAAAACAGAAACGGCCCCACTAAAGCGGAGAAAAGGGATGTGCCAAAAAGAACTGAGATAACGTGCGGTGCGGCTGGCTGGCCCTTAAGCAGGGTTAGAACATGAGCCAGTGCACCGGCTAAAAAACCTGTTACAAAAACAGCAAGAAACTGATAAGGGATTTTTCTAATAGCTATATAACGGTGGAGATACGCCAGGGTCGAACCAAAAATACCATAGCTTATTATATGAGGCCCCATTGTAGAACCAATAATATCAGCAGCAAAACCTATCGTAAAAGAGGTTATAATTGCCCCGGATACCTGACTTGGATTCCCGGTAACCCTGTTTCGTACCGGGGGTGGTTGATAAATCGCAAAAAAAACGAGAAGGATAAGCAATAAATCAGGTTTGATATTCAGGTTGACCAAAAAGCTGGCTTGAATAATTGTAGTTAAGCAAACAAGAACTACAAACCGGAACCATCGCATAAAGAAACCTTCAATATGTACTCATCGCTCAACATATCCCGGTACAAACCGAAGTGTCGCCTGGCCGCTGTATTGCAAAATCACGGATAACAGAGACCCAATCATCGTTGCGGATTCGTTACAATTACAGCTACGTCGGTTAATCTCTCAAGCCGGCAAACAGGCTCGACAACTATATGCCAAAGCGTAGGATTTTCACTGTCTCTGCCGCACCGTGCCACTCTTGCTGTAATCATCGGGGCCTCCAGGAATCCGGGCTTTTTGCCGGCCAAGACAACATGACCAACTTTAACTTTGTGCTTCGACCAAAGAAGTTGATGGATTTTAGCAACATTTCCGCCGTCACCGGTCATCACCCTTTCAGTGTCTGCAATCTTGACCGCTATATTGGATTTGGGGTCGGTAATAAGAGTAACCTTGGCCGTACGGGCCGAGAGCTCGGATATCGTCCCGATGACGCTATTGTCACCGAGGACAAACTGACCTCTGGTCAGGCCGTCGTCTCCGCCACGGTTGATGATAAGTTCACACTGCGCCTCACTTATAGACGCGGTAATCACATCGGCAAGCACCCACTTGATACCTTCAAAGGGCTGTCTGTTCTTACGCAATCCCGACAACTTTTTATTTTTTTGCCGCTCAAGATTAAGCTGTTCCTGCACGTTTACAAGATGGTTCTGGAGCTGATTATACTCTCTTCGGCTTACAACCTCTTCCAATGGCAACTCTGTTGCCGGGGTTCGTCGGGAAACCGAAAGCGAGATATTCCTGCCGATACTCAATGGCCAGCGAAACACATGGGCAAAAGCAAGTTGAAATTTACTTGTCAAACTCTGCGGAGCCAGGAGAAAAATAAAGCCAACGAGCAAAAGATAGATGAACAGCATATGTTCGGAGGCGTAGCCCAAACGAATTTTATTAAGTCCGGGAGCCCAGAATCTGATTCGCTTCCTTGCCATTTTGATTGACTATTCTCTATCGACCATTATCTACTTTTTAATTTTTCATACGCCTGTAACTTACAATGGTCAATATTCGATTCCCTAAAATCCTTTTCAGGTTCATCCTAACCATACCCACTATGGTCCATCGTGTCTTTCCAGAGTTCCAGATTTTCCAGATAGACGCTGGTGCCGCGTGCCACACAGCTCAG
>CAZUTR010000269.1:0-1205 GCA_964623545.1 uncultured Pirellulales bacterium
CCTCGCATCCACGCATCTACTCATATGCGCTTCACTCTTCACGTCTCACGAGATAATATTCACAAATTGATCCCTTAAGGATTAACAAATTAACTGATACAATCTCTGCGTTTTCTGCGTGCTCGGCGGTTAAAATAGGTAAAAAGCACGCCATGCGCAGCATCGCCTCAACTGGCGAGATACGCTTCACGAGATACGAAAAAAGCGCGACCAAATGCGCAGAGGGGGTATTAAAATTGATTACTGATTTTTGCTTATTTATCCGCGTCTTTTTCTTAAAAGCACCGCCCCTAACCCGAGCAGTAAAACCATCCCCGGCTCAGGAACATATTCTACAATGTAACCTGGAACACCAGCGGAATCGGGCATGTCGTTCCACGAACCGTCTGAAGCGTAGCTACATTTCCAGGTAAATTCGAGGTGGTCCTCGATTCCTTTGTTATTATTCGGCTCCCGTGGAGCCCAATTTGTATAATCCCACAACTCGCCTGTTATCCATAGCCATCCTCCCGCTGGTTCACTATAATCTGGAGCATCATGGTCTTGATAACTACCCAGCCAAAAACCGTGGCCCTCAAAGGGCTTTGGGTCGACACCAGACATCGCAGCTGACACTACGCTCAAGATGAATTCTTTTTCATAGCTATCAGTGACCGTAGCAAGATAGCTTGGTAGTCCCAAGTCTTGGTCCTCTGTTTCTGCCAACATTTTAGCTTGCGTCCATGTCAACCATGGTTTATCGGGTGAGAGTACCACTTTATAGTAATGACCATTACCACCCTCAGATATAGGCCATTCAACTGGAACAGCGAAACAAACAGGTACCACAGTGAGAGTCAAAACAATCACCAATACAAATTTCATCTTACCTTCTCCTAAAAAAGTTAATAAACTTTATTCTTCAGTACACAACATGTGCACAGCTTAAAGGTAATAGTTGGTTCGTATCCTCGCATCCTGTTATTGCTTTGGCTCCCTCCAAAGCCGATATAATTATACCTTTTTTCCCTCCTGCAAGTCAAGCAATTATCGGCCCACAGCTTACGATTCAGGATCTGCGAATAAAAACCGTGCAAAAAACAGTTCATTTTTGCTCAAAAGTCGCTCAATTCCTATTATTTTTTGCCAATTTCCGTTCATTTTGTCTCTTTTCGTGCCTGTACCCGCACCAAAGGGATTATTGAATCTTGAGCTTTCAAGTCAGC
>CAZUTR010000269.1:1305-3905 GCA_964623545.1 uncultured Pirellulales bacterium
AGTTGGCCTGGTTGCCGAAGACGCAATCATGAAACAAAGCTCGCTTTGGGAGCAGAATCTGACGAGAACACCCTGTCGGCTCCATCTCTGTGCTCTCGGTGGCTAAAAAAACAAATCTAAAAAAATTGAGGGAGTTTTTTAGGCTCGTAGTCTTTTTGATTAGTCGATAAGACTATATACTATCGTTTTTTTATCCAACGTCTGCCTTCTGTACTTTTTATATCCTGTCCTAAAATTCGTTTTTTTTTCGTGTCTATAAACAGGGCCGGCACACTTGGCACAAGTGGGGCAGCGAATAGCTTCCCGGTGGCTGAGGGTTAAATTATTGGTATGCTTGTATAAGAGAGGGTTTAGACCGAATCTGACTACCCGTCTCAATCCCAGTAAAAACCGTGTACATTCGTGCCTGTACCCGCACCAAAGGGATTATTGAATCTTGAGCTTTCAAGTCAGCTTCAAGTATTAGGCCAATGCAGTTGGCCTGGTTGCCGAAGACGCAATCATGAAACAAAGCTCGCTTTGGGAGCAGGATTTGTCGAGACTACCAAGATGACTGAAACTTCTGTGCTCCTTTGTGCCCTCTGTGGCCAAACAGAAAAAACCTGTCATGAAAAAAAACTGGAGTGTTATTATGCTCGTAGTCTTTTCGACTAATCAAAAAGACTATGGCTCTCTTTTCTTTTGTGCCTTTTCGTGTTAATTCGTGGCTAAATCTTGCGTTAATCAGTGTTTTCTGCAGTAAATGATTAGTGTAAGTTCGTGTTAATTCGTGGCTAATTCTATCTATGTTCCTGTTAGAGTAGGCAAGACGCGCGACCAAATGCGCAGGGGGGTAAGCACCTAAAATCCCAATTTTTAAAAAATTTTTACTCCCTTTTACGTAAGCACTTAGCAATTTCGGCACTCCCAAAAATCTCCGATTTTTCGACCAAACGCGCAGGTTCGCCCAATTATAGAGGGACGTCTATTTTCTCGTCCCCATGACTATAGAGGAACAAGATAAAATGTAACGCCATGCGAAGCATGGCCTCCTCAGTTTTGATTTTTGAACTTTAATTTTTGATTTTTTATGGGCTACTAACCAGTTACCAGTTACCAACCCAAATGTAGGTCATACCATGTCTACCGAATCTCAAATCCTCGCAAACCGACGTAACGCACAAAAATCTACCGGCCCCCGCACCACTGAGGGCAAAGCCATAGCCTCACAAAACGCTGTCAAACATGGACTCACAGCCGCCGACGCCCTTATCAACTCCGAATCCCAGGCCGAGTTCGAGCAGTACCGCGACCAGTGGCTCGCCGAGCTTGCCCCCGCCGGCCCAATGGAATCCATGTTAGCAGAGCGCGTTGTTGCTCTCTCGTGGCGGCTAAAACGCGTCCTGCGAATCCAGAACCAGACCATCGATGCAATGAACACACCCAAACCCCTCACTCCCCTGGAAAAACTCACCAAGTCGCTGTTACCAAAGGGCCCAGACCGCCCGCACACAGGCCAGTCTAATTCTGACAACGCCCTGTTCCTCGGCCGTTTGGCCATAAAGGACTTCTCGGATGCAAGGGTCCTTGAACGCCTGTTAATGTATGAACGCCGAATTGAAAACAGCCTTTACAAAACCCTCCTCGAACTCCAACGCCTCAATCTCATCAGAAAACTAAACATCGACTCCGAAACGCCACCTAACAATGAACTACAACCTATGAACCATTTAACTATGAACAATGAACAACGACCAATGAACTATTTTTATGCAAAACAAACCCAATTTACCCAACACCCAAATATACACAAATACTCTTTACACAGGGGATTATAGAAATGATTGATTTCGCAGACGCCATAAAAACAAACCCAATCAAACCCAACTTGTAGTGAGCAAAGTCGAACCACCTGTAGTGAGCTTGCCCGCCCTGAGCTTGTCGAATGGGCCGAATCTATTCCAAAAACCGGAAATTGCCCTCTCTCCCGCTTATCTTTATCTTCTTTCCTCAGCCAATAAAAGCCGGCTGCCAGGACTTATAGCTCATGTCAATCTACAGTTCCATTGGAAAATAGGTCTTGGCATTATTGAAACAAATGTTCTCAACCATCTTTCCAAGCAATTCCAAATTGTTCGGCAGCAGACCCCGCTCAACGTCGTTTCCAAGCAGGTTGCAGAGTACTCGGCGGAAGTACTCGTGACGCGGATAGGAAAGAAAACTTCGCGAATCCGTCAGCATACCAACAAAACAGCTCAGCAAGCCCATATTCGACAGCGTGTTGAGCTGGTCCTCGATTCCATCCTTCTGGTCGAGAAACCACCAGCCGGAGCCGAACTGCATTTTGCCGCGAACAGAACCATCCTGGAAGTTGCCAACCATCGCAGCTATAAGGGCGTTGTCTCTGGGATTAAGGTTATACAAAATGGTCTTCGGCAGTTCGTTATTCTTATCGAGTCGGTCAAGAAACTTGGCAAGCGGCTTAGCTACCTCAAAATCACCAATAGAGTCGAAACCGGTATCAGGACCAAGTGTTCGCATCATTCTCGTATTGTTATTTCGAAGGGCGCCAAGGTGAAGCTGCATAACCCAGCCGGCTTCGTTGTCCATAAGTGCAAACT
>CAZUTR010000270.1:0-3868 GCA_964623545.1 uncultured Pirellulales bacterium
ATATTCCCTCTGCCACTCGTATCTTCGCGCAATCCAGTAAAGTGAGTCCGGCAAATCAGGATAGCCGTTAAAATCAGCTACAAGCTCATCGATAGCTTTTTCGGCCCGCTCATATTTATGTAACACTAAAAGATTCAATATGCCCAATCTTGAGATACCTATTTTTGCCTTGCTGGCCCACAAACCCTCAGGTTCATTTTCTATCACCTTATTATAAATGCTCTCTGCTTTTCGATATCTATTCGACCATTCGTATCTTCGTGCTATCCAGTAGAGTGAGTCCGGCAGGTCCGGATTCCCGGAAAAACCCGCCAAAAGCTCATCAAAAGCCTCCTGCGCCCGGTTGTGGTTTTTCTCTATAATCAGGGACAAAATATCCGCCCTTAAAATACCTATACTTGCCTTCTCGGCCCACGAACCCTCGGGTTCATTCTGTATCATTTGCCTGAAGATGTTCTTTGCTTCTTCATATTCATCCGACCATTCGCATCTTCTCGCTATCCAGTAAAGCGCGTCCGGCAAATCCGGATGGTCGGAAAAATCCGCAACCAGATTATCAAGCAACTCCTGGGCTTGGCTGTAATCTCCCTCCCGAATCAGGGAAATGATATTCGCCTTTGCCTGTTCAATTTGCTCCGTTGCATCCTGCGTCTGTGCGCCGGCCCTTTGAGAATGAATAAAGCCGAGCATAAATAAACAAACAAAGAGAACTGTTAAAGAAACGTAGAGTTTTTTCCTTGCCATTGTATAAACCTCCTTTTTTAAAGTGAGTTTACCTATCCACATTTTAAATTGCTACCTCCACCTTCTAATAAAACATTATATATCCTAATCCATTTCTTTGCAATATAAATATGAAAAAAATAAAAAATCTTCACTGTCAAATTATTGCTCATTTTTCGATTGAGCCGGAACTATATAAACAGGCGGATAGCAGCAAATCGTTATTTCCTGCCAGATTCCGGCTGCCTGTGCCCAAGGTGCCAAGATTCGGCTTTACAGCCGATACTTGAGGGATTATCATAGTGTTTTTAATCTGATTGACAGGGAGTAGATTATGGTTGAGCAAAGCCGAGCGGCTGGCGGTACTAAACTGTCGGTTGTAGTACCCTTGATGAATGAGCAGGAAAACATCGGCCCACTATACGAGCAAATCACAAAAGCCCTGGCCGACAAATACGAATACGAAATAATTTTCGTCGATGACGGCAGCACGGACAGCAGCTTCGCGAAATTGACCGAGCTGCAAAAGGCCGATGACAAAGTCACGGTTATTTGTTTTCGCAGAAACTTCGGCCAGACCTCCGCTCTCAGCGCCGGCTTCCATCACGCTCACGGCGAAATCATTATCGCAATCGACGCAGACCTGCAAAACGACCCTGCCGATATACCCAGGATGATTGACAAGCTCAACGAAGGATATGATGTCGTCAGCGGCTGGAGAAAGAATAGACATGATAACGCCATCACCAGGAAGCTTCCTTCGATGATTGCCAATTGGCTTATTGCCAAAATTACCGGTGTCAAGCTTCACGACTTCGGCTGTACACTCAAGGCGTATCGAAGAGAACTCCTGGCTGAGACAAAACTATACGGCGAGATGCACCGCTTTATCCCCGCCCTGGCAAGCTGGAGCGGAGCGAGAATCTGCGAGATGGAAGTCAACCACAGGCCGAGAACCGCCGGCGCCGCCAAATATGGCCTGGGACGCACATTAAAAGTTGTATTGGACCTGATAACAGTCAAATTCCTCGGTTCGTTTTCCACAAAGCCGATTTACATCTTCGGCGGCTTGGGGGTGCTAAGTGCGCTTGGAGCACTGGCCACCGGCCTGGTGGTTCTTTACCAAAAATTCATTTCTACTCCGCATCTAATGATGAATAGAAATCCGTTGCTGGTTTTAACGACACTTCTGATTACAACAACGATTCAGTTTATTTTGATGGGGCTGCTTGCCGAGCTTCTCGTCAGGACATATCACGAATCGCAGAGCCGACCCACTTACGTCATCAGAGAAATTCTGGAATCACCTAAGAGTAAAATGCAGGACTCTGGTGACAACGGAGACCGGAAATGACAAGGCCTGCCCGAAAGACTAAACACACAAAAAAACAAAAAAAATTACAAGGAAAAACAGTAGCTGCCCATTCCCGGCAACAAAACGCGAAGAATTTTGCGATTATTGTTATAGTGGCAATTCTTGCGGCAATTCCTTTTTCTCTGGGTAAGTATTTCGAGTTGAACTACCCCGACCCATTTGACAGCGGAGGATATGCATATTCGGCCAAACACATTCTCGACGGTGCCGAAATCGGCGTGGAAGAAAAACCAAGCGCCCGGCTGGGCACGCTGCTGGTGAACATGCTTGGCGTTCAGTTGTTCGGCTTTAGCGAAACAGGCCCGAAGCTGATACAAATGATTCTTCAGGCAGCAGCGTTGTTACTAATGTTTATTGCAATGCGAAAACTTTTCGGCACTCTTGCCGCGGCCGTCGGCGTTATCGTGGCTTCCGTTTATCTCTCAGCGCCGTGTATCGCAAAATTCGGCAACGTTAAAGAACAGTACATGATTGCATTCATGGTAATGGGGATAAGCTGTTTTGTGCTGAGACAGTTGGACGGCAAATGGTGGTGGGCGGTTTTAGCGGGTGCGTTTCTAAGCTGGGCTCCTTTATTCAAGGAGACGGGGACATCAGCAATAGGTGCGCTTGGACTTTTTCTTATTTTACAGGCGGTGCTCAAACACCGAACGTGGAAGCAAACAGGAGCTGATATATTACTGTTATTAGCAGGAGTGGTGGCGGCAATTGGGCCGTTGTACGTGTGGATAATCGGCTGGAATGTTCGGCTGAGCTTGCCGTACTCATTTGTTTGGAGGACGTTGGCAAAGTACCTGCCGAGTTCAGAAGGTCCTGAGCAGGCAAAAGCCGCAACAAGCTATGTCGGTCGTGCTCGAAAACTCGTACCTTTTTCGAAACAGTGGCCAATAGTATTGCGATACTATTGTCTGCTCATACTGCCGATTTCGCTGGCGGCTGGTGCTATTATTGCAAGATTTTCTCGAATGTTCCTCAGAGCGATAACATCAGTAAAAACCGATTTAAAAGACTACGAGCGATTCGTACTTCTTTTTGCGGTATGGTGGCTGCTGGACATGGCCTTTATCTGGATAAGCCCGCGTTCTTATGAACAGTATTATCTGCCGCTGAATGCCTCCGCTGCGATGTTGGGCGGCTATGTAATTGCTCTGTATTGGGACAAAGTTAATAGCGCGGTGCACAAAACCAAGTGGATAATAGTGGGTGTTGCCGGTCTGATACTTATGATAGTTTTATCCTGGCACATATTCTTCGGCATAGAAAAAAGCCCACACAGCGGTAGAAACTATGGTGAAAAACGAAGAGGATACTCTCAAAAGTTAGAAGAGATTAACCTTCGCAGAAAGGAAAACTTGTTAGGCCCGTGGGAGATATTAGGCAAATATATCAATCTGCATTCCGAGCCGACAGATAAAATTTATGTTTGGGGATGGTATCCCGGCATATATGTGAAAGCCCAAAGATTCAGTCCCGCTGCGAGGGCCTTTAGTATGCCTCGGCCGGCACCGAATAAACTGGAACAATTAGTCGCAGAGCTAATGGCCGCATTCGAACGCGAGCCTCCGAAGTTTATTGTCGATTCACGCAAGCTGCACATACCGTTGGAGAGACCGCCATACGAACTTTGGCCGATAGCACCAAAAGGTTTTATGAATGCAACTGAGCCGCATTTTCTACGGCCGGAAGCTGAAAGTGCAGCGTACGACACCTGGTGGGGCAATATGCTGCGCGAAAAGTTTGGAGAAGACGAGGCACTAAGGTACGAAGTGT
>CAZUTR010000271.1:0-3865 GCA_964623545.1 uncultured Pirellulales bacterium
CAGAAGGAATACCAAGGGCTACTTCAACCCTCATCTTCGCCTGAGCCTTAATGTCATCAATGGTGCGGATATCTTCCGGGTCAGCCATGACCACTACCAGAGAATCACCGACCACATCAAGCGGGATAAGGGTGTGTTTCCTGGCCATATCTTCACTGATTAAGCGCAGGGCGTTAGGTTGAATCATGTGCCTCTTCAGGTCAATCAGTGGCACATTTAGCTGGACACTAAGTACTGCTGCCAGCTCTTCAGCCTTGACTAGTCCCTGGTTTACCAGAACCTCGCTGAGTTTTCCTCCCTGTCTTCGCTGCAGCTCCAGAGCGTTCTCTAATTGCTCGGCAGTTACGAAGTTCTCCTCAATTAGCATCTCGCCGAGATTCCTTCTGGTGGTTGCATCAACCGCTATATCCGCTTTATCTCTATCCACGCTCTTTATCCTCACTTCGCCCTTCCAACATGGTTGCTATTTTGGCTAATAATTCCGAGCGTTCCCAAGGCTTGGTCACATATTCATCTGCCCCCACCTTTAACCCGGTAACCTTATCTATTTCCTGGCCTTTGACCGAGAGCATCAAAATGGGTAGCTGTGCGGTTTGTGATTCAGTACGCAAACGATGGCAAACCTCGAAGCCATCCATACCCGGCAGCATAACATCCAGAACAATGAGGTCAGGCTTTTCCTTAATAGCTTTTCTCAGTCCTTCCAATCCATTTGTTGCAGTGAGCACCTGATACCCCCTATGTTCTAGGGTATATACCATAAGCCTCAAGCTACCCGGATCATCTTCAGTAACTAAAATCTTCTTATTCGTGAGAATCACCACCAGTTTGATTTTAGGGTAATGTGAAACTTAAAACGGAGTGATATATCAAGTAAACTGCAGATAAGATTGCCAAGCTGCACACTCTGCCTATCTATGATGGTCAGGAATTCATTACAAGCCACAGAATCAATGTAGTAAGGCCGCTTTTCCTTTTCTTCAAGGGACGTTGCTTCCTATCTGACTCTGTTAGCTTCGGCTTTAATTCTGTTTATGTCATCCTCGGTAAATAGTCTCCACCCTTTTCTATCCCTATGCACCGAGTCCTCAAGGACACCTGCCTTAAGCCAGCGGAAAAGTGTAGCCCTGCTTATACCAGACCTTTGACAAGCCTCTGAGGTTCTATAGTAGGTTTGACCATCAATTCTTATTGCCATATCTAAAAATCTCCTGCGGCGTCTAAACATCACTTTAGCCGCTACCTGCGCTATGCTATACTAACCATACTTTAGCAGCCCAATCGACAGCAGCTCAGGCACTACCGGTAGCCACTGTTAGTGCTGTGTAACCAAGCCGGTAGTGCTACAGGAATAGTTCGCCGAGGTTGTTGCCATCCGCAGGTAGTTAGGATATAACGCGTTTCCAGTAGGAAAGGCCGACATATCATTTGTTGAAGAGGTTGCTGTCACCGAAGTTAGATCATTCTTCGCCATCATCGTATCCATGGCTGTCTGGATGATTACTAGTTCAGACTGTTCCACCTCCGTCTCACCCTCTCCAATGACTCCAGTGACATTAAGTAGAACCACGGCTGCCAGTATGCCTAGAATACCGATGACAACAAGCAACTCTACCAGGGTGAAGCCTTTACCATGACAGTTAATCCTTTTCAACAACCGTTTCATGCTCTCACCTCCTCTATCCTTGATTTTAAGATTTACGGTTTTCATAATTTGCTCCTTTTCTATCGCTACGTGACGCTACGACAAGGATATCCTCCTCGAACTAGCGGAATAGACTGGTTTACTATAGTAAATTTGACCGCTGATTCTTGTTGCCACGTTTTAAAGCCTCTTGAGACGTCTCAATTTCGCCAGTGATATAGGCATTATTCCTTAATGCCTTGGTAGCATTATTATAGGCAGCGCGTATTTGCTGCCGTCCATAGCCCATCTGTACTACAAGATATGGTAAATTTAGGCTATCAGTTTATCTGTGTGATTCTTAACAAGATTTTAACGGTAGCTTTATGCCCTATTTATATCTGCAGCCTAAAATGGAAGTACGAAGATGAAGCTCTTGAAGGCAAGCTGGAAGAGAGAAATAATAGGTATCGCTTTGTGGATATGCCTGAATCTGGCTGACCTGGTAGTGACTATAGTGAGTATGGTGGCTATGGGGGCTGGTTTCGTTGAGGGTAATCCAATTGCGGCTTTGATTGGTGAGAACACCGCTGGATTGGTAGGCTATAAGTTGATTCTAACCTTTGTCGTTATAGTTCTGCTATCCCACACACATAAACTAAAGATACTACAGTGGTTAAATATAGTAATGGCCGCAGTGGTCGGCTGGAACCTCGCATTATTTTGTATATCTTGAACATATTTTGCGTCTGTAAGCAGCCAGCCGCATACAGATAAAAGTTTCGGAATCTGCTACGAGTGGTAGGCCGTGCTGGTCTCGAACCAGAGACCTCTTGCGTTTGAAGCAGCATCGCTAATATGAGATAAGAGCTAGCTCAGTCTTTTATACTCAGATGAGAAGTAAAGGTTAATGAATAGCATGGGCTTATCAACCCTCTTGAAATTAAGCGGAGCATGATATAAGCCTTTTGGAATGAACACCGTTGAGGCGGTAGTAATGACGTGCTTTTCTAACTCTTTACCATCTTCGCTTAACGTCAGTTCAACCTGAAACACCACATATCTTAAACGGCTTAGTCTTTCTCTTTAAACCCCGCTTATTCAATATCTGGTCATAACTCCGCATTAACTCTCAGAGTCAGTTTCCTCTTTCATTTTTTTTGGTTTGCTTTCATGAATTTCCGGCGGATGTAATAAGACATCTGCTGTTTCACTCATGTTATTGGTATATCCTGTAGTCGTTGAGACCTCCAGGAATACAAACGGTTTTGTAATCTTCTTCACTTTCAGAGGACAATGCTTCAAGCCCGGCGGGATAGATACAACAGTAGCGCTGGTTATAATATGTTCTTCCTGTTCTTCACCCAGGCAGATGCTAATTTCTGCCCCCAGATCATTTATATCTTCCGGATTTCCGCCGATGAAGCAAAGCAGTTCATGAAAATCATGAGAATGAGACGTCGGTACCTCATAGTTTGTATTAATGCAATGATAACCCAGAGTGGTGCCATTCCTATACTCATTGTGGTGGGCGAATATAGACATGCCGGTCATTCCCGGTTCTGTTTCTTTAAAAAAGGGGCCCCGAATCACATTTCTCCAGTATTTCTTCTTCTCCATTTACAATATCCTCCTTCTACAAATTATTATATTTATATAACTACTACCGGGTTATATACCGCCGTTATATTCTCCTTTCCAGAGAAGTGGACTAATTATACCAGATAGTACCGGGCTAAATCACCTCTTTTTGAGCTACCAAGCAGACACCATCTAGCTTTTGATACCTTTGGTGGTTCGTTTTGAAGCTAAGTGGAGCTGAGGGGACTCGAACCCCTGACCTCCTCCGTGCAAAGGAGGCGCTCTCCCAACTGAGCTACAGCCCCGTTTGAAAAATATTATAGCAACAAAGTGAGCTATTCACAATTTGCCCACTCCAACAGGGCTGAGGGAGAGACACCAAAGACAATATCCTAGTATTCAGAAATGCTGGAAAATTTCACTGGATTCATCAAACGGAGGGATGAATAACTTTGAACCTGATAAGACTTGACAAAGGCAGCGTTTTCAGGGATGACAGATAAGTGCTTTTGAGTCTAGGATGAAAAAGCAGGTAAATTGCCAATCAGGGATGAGTGTATCTTCTGGGGTAACTGGTTACGATTGCTAATAGTTGTCTCAAAAATTAATGGGTTATCGCCTAACTGAGCTAGAAAGGCAGAAAGAAGTTCTTTGCGGATA
>CAZUTR010000272.1:0-3789 GCA_964623545.1 uncultured Pirellulales bacterium
CTACAACAATCATATACAACGAGGAAGAGAATACGAACGGCCCGTTTCATTTGAGCTCATCGATTTAAATAAAGGTACAAACTTCCAGGAGAATTGTGGTATTCGTGTCCATGGAAGCGACTACACACGGCCTCGTTATACAAGAGGAGACAACTGGTTGTGTAATAACAATAAATTCAGCTTCAATCTGTGGTTTCGCAGCGAATACGGCAATAACCGCCTCGAATACGATATATTCCCATTCATAGATGTCGACCGTTACAAGAGCATTGTGTTACGAGCAGGCCACAACGACATCTGCAGCCCGTTCGTCAAAGACGAATGGGCAAGAAGGTTGTTTTTGGAGATGGGAAGAGTCCAGGTAACCGGAACGTTCGCCAACCTCTACATTAATGGCCAATACAAGTATTACTATAATCCCACAGCCCGAGTTGATGAAGAATTCTTTCAGGAATGGTACGACTCAGACAACGATTTCGACGTGATTACCAATGGAGGGCTTAGAGACGGCGACGACAATGCCTGGAACAACCTGAGAAATTATGCAAACAACCAAGACCTGGCCAACACTACTAATTATGAGTATGTGGCCAGCAAGTTCGATATCCCGACGTTTATAGACTTTCTTATTCTTGAAATTCACATCGGCAATTTTGACTGGCCGGGTAACAACTGGGACGTCCACCGCGAAAGGTCCGAAGATGGTATACTCAGGTACAGCGTTTGGGATGCAGAAGGCCTTGCTGAATCATACCTATTCGGCAATAACTGCGAGGAATGCTACAAAACAGCATTCGAGGATTTTCCCACCTGGTGGAACCCAGACTGGGGAGCGGGGGACCCAGGTCTAAATCATATGAGAGACGGCGGAATAGCTGAACTCTACCGTGCCCTAAAGGCCAATGCCGAGTTCAGATTGCTCTTTGCCGACCGTATCCACAAACATTTTCGCAATAGCGGCATACTAACCGAATCGCATCTTGTAACGCGATGGTGGGAGGTCTCAGACGAGGTATCAGACGTCCTTCCATACCAAAGCACGTACGTACCGAACGTCTTCCTGCCGGTACGTGAGCCCTACGTATTGGACGCTTTCGAAGACAATGACTTATTCGACCAGGACTTCGGATACCCGATATTCAATGTAAACGGCTCGTATCAGCACGGCGGCTATATCTCGGCCAGTGACACAATCACTATTACACAGTCCACCACTTCAGGGACTGTCTATTATACAATAGACGGCAACGACCCTCGTACTCCCGGCATAGTCAGCACGCCGGATCCAACCGTACTGGTTTCTGATGGTGCAACCAAGAAGGCACTGGTTCCGACAGGCGATATCGGCACGAGCTGGCGAGGCGGCAGCGAGCCCTACGACGATTCGAGCTGGAGGAGCGGCCCCAGAGGCGTCGGATATGAAAGAGACATAAACAATGACTATGACCCATTCATTGGTATCAATGTCGAAACAGATATGTTTGGCAATAACAGCACCTGTTATGTCCGCATACCATTTACCGTTGATGGCGGTGAGCTGCCGAGCTACGAGACTATGACGTTGAAGGTTCGCTACGATGATGCCTTCGTTGCTTATATCAACGGTGAAGAAGTCGAACGGGTCGGTTTCACCGGTACGCCGGTATGGAATTCTAACACTACTTCCAGCCACGAGGCATCCTCTTCCTGGAATTCTTATGATATCACAGACCACATAGGCGAGCTTCAGGCCGGTGACAACATCATTGCTATTCACGGTTTGAATAATTCTACAACCAGCTCTGATTTTCTGATATCAGTTGAGTTAGAAGCATTGGGTACTGTTATTATTACTGAGCCAAACATTTCGTCCAGTGCAATTGAGTGTACAGGAGGTTTCACGCTTAATAAAAGCACTCATCTCAAGTCACGTATTTATAACAGCGGCTCCGGCCAATGGAGTGTTCTTAATGAAGCAGTCTATGCACTGCCTGAAGTTGTAGATAACCTTCGTGTAAGCGAGCTTATGTACCATCCGCAGGACACAAACGACCCGAATGACCCGAACGAAGAATACATCGAGCTAAAGAACATCGGAGGTACCGCAATCAATCTGAATCTTGTCAGTTTTACGAACGGCATTGACTTTACATTCGGCCCTGTAGAGCTTGCAGCAGGCGAGCACATCCTTGTCATAAAAGAACCTAATGCCTTCGAGGCCGCATACGGCACAGGAAAACCAGTAGCCGGTCAATACACCGGCTCATTAGCCAACGGAGGTGAACGAATTCGGCTGGAAGATGCGCTCGGCACAACCATCCTGGACTTCGAGTACAAAGACGGCTGGCGTGATATTACCGACGGTGAAGGATTCTCTTTAACTGTAATAGAGCCGAGTAATCCCGATGTTAACAGCTGGAGCGAGAAAGATGCATGGCGTGCAAGCGTTTATTCCGGCGGCTCACCGGGAACGGACGATTCCGGCATCCTGCCCAATCCGGATTCAATTGTAATCAACGAAGTACTGGCGCACTCACCCGATGAAGCCCCCGACTGGATAGAACTATATAACACAACAGGCGCAAACATCAATATCAGCGGCTGGTATCTAAGCGACAGTGACGTCAATATGATGAAATACGAATTCAAACCGGACACCATAATCGAAGCAGGTGATTATCTGGTGCTCTATGAAGATGTTAACTTCGGAGACCTCAGTGACCCAGGTTGTCATACACCTTTTGCTTTAAGTGAAAACGGAGAGTTGGTATATCTTCGCTCTGCGGAAAGTGACGTATTAACAGGATACAGGACAGTGGAAGATTTCGGGGCATCAGAAACAGATATATCCTTTGGAAGATACTATAAGCAAAGCACTGACAATTATAACTTCATCTCAATGAGCTCCAAGACACCCGGGGCCGCCAATGCTTATCCCAAAGTCGGCCCAATAGTAATCAATGAGATTATGTATCATCCGGACTGGCCGATAAACAGTCCATACGATAACGACAGCTATGAATATATCGAACTATACAATAACTCCGGCGGCCCGATTACTTTATATGATTCCGCAGAATCAGAAGCGTGGAAGCTCACAAATGGTATCGATTACACGTTCCCGACAGATACACCCGTCACGATAGCATCCGGCGGATATATAGTCGTGGTTAAAGACCCGAATGCATTTAACTTGCGATATTCCGTACCTTCCGAGAAGGTTTTCGGGCCATACGATGGTAAGTTATCCAACGGCGGCGAAATTGTTGAGCTTGGCAAACCCGGTGACGTCGATGAATTTGACACACGATACTACATCCGAGTTGACAGGGTAAATTACAGTGACGGCTCACATCCTGAAGATTGTCCGGGCGGTGTGGATTTATGGCCTACAGAGGCAGACAAAGGCGGAAAATCTCTGACAAGAATAAGCACTGTACTTTACGGCAATGACCCGAACAACTGGCAGGCAGCTACACCAACACCTGGAAATTAAAAAAACAGAAAAACACTCTACCGTCGGATAACATTTGGCACAAAAGAGCCGATTCGAATTGGTCAAGGCCGACTATCGCTTTTACTGCTTGAAAGCTCACCGAACGTATTACTTAAATCCATGCGGTCAATTATTTCAACAATAGCGGTAAAACTAAATAGTTTATTTTTGGTTTACCTGTGTGCAAATTTTGTTGCAAACCAAGCAAAAACAAATTAAAATAATCGGGATTTTTAATCTGGCGGCGTGGCCAAGTGGTCCAAGGCGACGGTTTGCAAAACCGTTATTCGTGGGTTCGAATCCCACCGCCGCCT
>CAZUTR010000273.1:0-3788 GCA_964623545.1 uncultured Pirellulales bacterium
CTTATACTCGTCGAGGACTTTTCCCCCTCCTAGAACATATCCGATTCTCTTGTTGGTTCTGGAAATGTCATTGCCTGTTGTATCTGTAAAGATTTCGCCTTCTGCCGTTGCCAGGACTTTTGATGCAAAACCGAACTTCCCCGCTTGCACCAGCTCGGCCCCCCAAAGCCAGCCACCGTCGAGCGAAGTTGTTTGTGTTCCACGTAACGCATCCGCTTGAACATCAAATTCCGCGTTTTTCGAAGCCGCCGCTGGTATCGTACCATGTACCCACACTGCCGCCGTCTTGTGACTGCTGATAATCTTTGCTACGTCTATTTGTTTATTCGATAGTTGCTGACGAATATATTTTTCAAGATAAGGCCTGATTTGAGATGGGCATTCAGCCGAGCCGGTGCCGTTTAGACCGCCTACCAGCGCGTATCCTTCCACGGCTATCGTATCGCGTGAGAAAACCTCAGCAATCATACCTATTGTGCTGCCCAAATCTATTTCAGGTGCCGGAATTGTCAGGTCTTGCCTTGTTTTGGTCCTCTCGCCGCAGCCGACCATCAGAAACGCGATAATCAGGAACAAAATTTCAGCCCCAAACTTTATATTTGGGAAGAAATACTTTTTTATGCGTCGTTCATTCATAAAAACAAGGGCTCCAAAGCAACCGCCTTACCCTCTAATATCTTTTAGAGATATCTCCGAATGAATGTTTGCTATAATGGTAAATCGTAAATAGAAAATAGTCAATCTATTTACTCACCGATTATCTGACAGACGACCGTTCTTGTTCTCGGCCTTGTATCGAAATCGACCAGTATGATTTGCTGCCAGGTTCCTAAAACGGGCTGGCCGTCCACAATCGGCACACTCAAGCTCGGCCCGAGCAGAGAAGCACGCACGTGCGCGTGACCGTTATCATCGTGCCACGTCTTCTCGTGCTCATATCGGCCGTTTGCCGGTGCAAGTTTTTCAAACGCCGCCTCTAAATCGTAATTGACCAGCCCCGGCTCGTACTCGGTTGTAGTAATCCCACCCGTCGAGCCAATATTAAAAAGCGTAACCATTCCTGTGGTGATACCCGATTCGGTGATGGCACTGGTTGTCTGGTCGGTAATATTGACAACATCGCAGTTACCCTTTGTTTGGACTTTTATGTTTTTCGTTTTTACCATTCGCGATAATTCCTATTTTACAAATTATATGCACGTTTAGACCACCTCTTTTCGTGACTATATATAATTAAAGCTCTTATTTCAAAGTAGAAAACGCTTTTTTATCCAAATTTGTGATATGTATCACGGTATTTTTCGACGTTAAAAAATGCAGAATTCGGTTGTTTTGTTTGAATTGTCACTGAAATATCGCCGATTTGAAAGCATATAGGGCGTTTATTAAAAGACCTCGGGAGTCAGAGATTTGGGGGCGTGATTAACATTTGTAAGAAGCGATTGTTTTTTGACGTCAATTTAGTTTGAGTAAAATCACTCGCGACAAAAATGTGATTGTCTTTAACTGTTGAAAATGAAGTGCTTTCGATATTGGGGGCGATTGATAATGACCATAGTAAGATATCATTCAGTGTATGTGCTTGTGTTTACTATTGCGTTCTTGAGCTTGTTAAGCATTACTACACAGACATTCGCACAGCCAAACGATTCGGAGAATATAGACGAACTTCTTGAAATGTCTCTTGAGGAACTTCTCGAAGTTGAAATCTCTGTGGCCTCCAAGAAGGTCGAGTCAATGTACGAGGCGCCGGGTGTCGTAGTTGTTGTTCCACGCGCCGAGTTTGTAGCTTATGGAGACAGAAACCTCCATCAGCTTATGCAGCGACAGCCCAGTGTTTATACGCGGGATACCTTTGTATATTCTGATAACGTGGCGGCCTTTCGAGGAGATATGTCAACGGTTGCCGAGATGCACACCTTAATCCTTTTTAATGGTAGGCCAATACGAGAGAGCGCCCAGGGACACAATGTTAATATGTATATGACGTTCCCCCTCGAAAGCTTGGAAAGCGTCGAGCTGATTCGTGGACCCGGCTCGGTACTCTACGGGTCTAATGCCTTCACTGGTGTCATAAATCTAAAGTCTAGAAAGGTACCTGAGAAAAGAGAGTTTTCGGTTTCCTCTATGCTCGGCAGTCTCGGATATTACGAGACAACCGCCGCGGGCGGGGGAAAATACGGCGACCTCGGTTTTTTCGGCGCCATTCGGACTTCCGAAAAGGATGGCTACAAATACAGCTTGACCGATGCGGCGGCTGTCCCTGGTGAGGAAGATAATTATGAAGAAAGTGTTTCGGGGGCTGCGCATCTGGAATATCAAAACTTAACTCTTGATTTCTTCGGCTCCGATATGGAGGCGTTCGCCTTGGGAGTTCTGCCGTTCTGGTCAAATCCCAATCATCAAATCAGAAATAAAAAGTTTTTCTTAAACGGTGGGTATAGAGTTCCCGTGCATGACCGAATGACCATGGAGTTTAACCTGACTTACAACCTTCAGGAAAACGGCCTCTCAAGCCCTGCTCCCTGGATAATCGGCACCAACACCTCGGATTTACTTGCCGAGGCGACTCTCTTCGCAAATCCCACCGACAATCTTAACATAGTTCTCGGCTACCTGCACGAGTGGCGCAAAAACTATATGCCTCATGAAGACCGCTTTCAATCCATCCCAGAATACAGTTACACACCTAAGAGCGCATATGCACAGGGTGATTACAAGCTCGGAAAGTCTATCAAGCTTATCGCTGGTACACAGTGGAACGAAGCCTCGAATGGATACGATGATTTCGTCTCGAGATTTGGCCTTATCTTTACTCCGTTCAAAAAGTGGGGGCTAAAGCTCCTCCGTGGAGAGGCCTTTCGAGCTCCTGTCACATTGGAATCCGACCTCTATGACCCTGGTATTCTCGTCGGTAATGACGACCTCGAACCTGAGACCATCACGACATACGATGCGCAACTATTCTATCACGATGAAAAGACCTATGCCGCTCTAACCTATTTCTACAGCACGATAGAGGATCTCATTATTTATGATACCAGTGCTCCGCAAATGACGTATATGAACAGTGGTAAACAGAAGTTCGATGGAATTGAGTTTGAGGCCAAGCGCTTCATTACACAAAACTGGCACGTACTCGGCTCATTTCTACACCAGGAAAACGAAGAGGACGAGGGTCTTAATCCCAGCGTAGTGCCGGAAGATATGTTTAAGTTTGGAACCGCCTACTCCTGGGATTGGGGTACAACTTCAATCTTCTGGAGTTATTTCGGTGTTCCGCCGGACATAGATTCACCGCTTGTGGTCAACCCGGAACCTGAGTCGCTGAATCTGGTCACCATGAACACGCTTATCGACGTATCAAAGCTGATGGGGCTGGATAAGGGACAGGCATCCTTGACTCTGCGGGTGGAGAACCTGTTCGATGAGGAAATCTATGTCCCGACATTCGCCTATATCGGCGTACCGAACTCTTTCCCATACGGCCCGGGAAGAACCTTTTACTGTGGCTTAAAAGTGTCCTTCTAAATCGAAAGTTAATACCACACCTGTTACGCAATATTGTTGCTATAGCAATTGCACTTTGTTTGGACTTTCCTGTTTTTCGTTTTTACAATAGCCGGTATAATAGATTGTCCGTCTGTCGTGTGAAGGAGAATGTAGCTCTTGCGGCAATATTGTCTTTGATTGAAAAGTGATACAATGAGCGAGAACAAAATCAGTGATAATTATCAACTTGGGAGTAAAAAAGTTGGCTATTGGTCATTGGCCGTTGTTTTGGCGGT
>CAZUTR010000274.1:0-3721 GCA_964623545.1 uncultured Pirellulales bacterium
CAATTGATAGAAGGATTCTTAGCCAGGCAGATTTCGGCTCAAAACGCGTATGAATTCTATGCTCTACTACGACGTGAAAGTGAGACGCGAAAAGCCGGCAAGAAGGTGAAAACCAAGACCCGAAAAAAGACAAAAACTAAAACAAAGACGAAAGCAAAAAAATAAATACATTAGCGAAGCGGTAAGACAAGATTCAGAAAATTGGGGTTTAGATGGCGGAAAAGATTTTAAAATTGGGTATTCCTACCGGCAGCTTGCAGAAGGCAACAGTCGAACTTTTCGACAAGGCCGGTTTTTGCATCCTAAGTTCTGAAAGGGGTTTTCAGCCAGGTATAGATGACGATGAAATTGAGCTTACTATGCTGCGTGCCCAGGAGATGAGCAGGTATGTCGCCGATGGAGTTCTTGACGCCGGCGTTACCGGATATGACTGGATTGTCGAGAACGACTCGGATGTTGTCGAAGTCTGTGAATTGTCATACAGTAAGGCCACGGACAAACCGGCGAGGTGGGTCCTGGCTGTTCCAGGCGAGTCGAAGGTAGCTAAACCGGAGGATTTGAAAGGAGGGATAATCGCAACTGAGCTGGTTAATGTGACGAAGAATTATTTTGCAGATAAAAAAATTGATGTAAAGGTCGAATTTAGCTGGGGCGCCACCGAGGTAAAAGCACGTCTTGTGGATGCGATAGTCGAGCTTACTGAGACCGGCTCATCGCTCAAAGCCAACAACCTGAGAATAATTGATACAATAATAACCTCAACGACGAGATTTATCGCAAACAAACAGGCATGGCAGGATGAATTCAAACGCAAAAAAATTGAGAATATTTCGATATTGCTTAACGCCGCGATTGAAGCCCGCAGCAAAGTAGGCTTGAAGATGAATGTAAAGAAATCTGATTTGGAGCAGGTTTTGAATGCTCTGCCTGCCGAGAAGAGTCCGACCGTTTCAAGTTTGGCTGATTCGGATTATGTTGCGGTGGAAGTGCTCATCGACGACAAAATCGAACGCACTCTCATTCCCGCTTTGAAGCGTGCCGGCGCCTCCGGCATAATCACCTACCCCCTCAATAAAGTTATCCACTAATGTTGTATGAAGCAGTTCGTTTTTAGTCACTGCCGGGAGGATTTAGGTACTTGAATTCGAAGAACAAGCCGTCCGGTCTGCTTTTACCGTAGAATGCCGAGACGCCGAAGTATTTTTTGACAACTTCAAAGTCAGGCAGAAGGTCGAAATTGGCGAACTGACTGAATGCTGCCGGTCCCGCCACAGCTATCTCACCCGGCTCCGGGAATTCACCGGAGCCGCCGGCAGGTTTTATGGTCTCGCTCATTTCCTTCATCATCCACCAGAAAAACTCAGCCACCGCCGAGGTATCTTCCATAGCCGCCAGTCCGACAACGGAAGGGATGACCGACTTGCCGGTGGTGTACCACCTGGCCGAGCCCACAGCTTCGCTCGGCCCGCTGCTGAGCGTGCGAATTGCCTGCTCAACGCTCGATTCGATGCCCAGAATCAAGTGCGTATCGGTGATGGTAAATGCCAGTTTAGGCATTGGCGGCGTTTGCGAGTCACCGGCCATTTGCATAGGTCTCCTGCCGACCGTAAAAAACGGCAGAAATGATGGGTCAATTACGTAGATTGTATAGCCCAGAAGCTCACGTCTTGCATCGGGATTATTCGGTGCCAACCGTTTGCTGTGCAACAAAGCCAGTGATTTTTCAAGTGCACCACGGTTACTGACCGCCAGAGCAACAAGGTACGATGGAGCCGAGTACTTGGAAAAGGGTTTTTCGATACTCTGAGCAAATATGATTTGCGTCCCCAGGTTGTCGATAATGTCCTTTTTCAGTTCTACTGCCGGTTGACCATCAGGACTGGCGGGCAGCAGAGGCGTATACATTATCGCGGACGCCGCAGGATTAAGGGCGTACAGAATCTTGTTAATCTCGTCGTAGGCATTTTTAAAGTTCAAATTAAGAAATGATATTGCATAAGATGATGCGGGAATAAATTTGGGGTTTTTAACAGCCGACGATTCGAAATCCAGGATTTTAACAACGCCTTTTTTGGCACCGTCAATTTTCAGAAATGCTTTGCCGCTGAACGTATCACCTGCTGTCCTCGCGGTACCGACCGCATAGCCGAGTGCAGCGACATTGTCAAAACCCAAGGCGGTTACAGCCTGTTGTGCCTTGGGGTCGGTAGTCTCAGAAAGAGCTGTTTTGACTATTTGTTTAATATTGACGAACAGTTCAATATCATAGCCGGACCCGATGGTTTGCATGGTGCCGCTATAATCTGAGTTCGCCGCCAGTGCGGGACTGGTAGCGCCTTTGATATGGGCGATGGCGAATTTAAGAACTTCAATATCTTCTGAACCAATCAGACAGTCGTCAATGAAACAGTAGCTTAACTTTGAGGAAAAACCATAACCCAATCTGGCATTACCTTCAGCAATTATTGTCTTAATATCAGCACCTCTATAGGCTTCACTTTTTTGGTGCAGGCCGTTTTCAACAGATTGCTTGGCTGCTTTTTCCACCGCCTCTTCGATTTTGGAAACTGCCTCTCCCCATTGCGTTATAAACAATGCCACCGGTTCGTTAGTATCTGTCGCCTGCTGATTAACAATTAAGGCAAAAAATGCCCTGCCATGAGGCAGTATGCTTTGATCGACTACCGCTTTGATAATGTTGTTGTCTGTGTCGCTCAGTGATTTACGCAGTTTGGTTTTAAAGTCTTCCACGAAGGCGGTCATCGCGGGGTCTTTGTAGAGTTTATAGAGGCTGGTCTTTTCGAATTGACTTTTAAGCTGACTGAAATCGCCGATGTCCAGCAACAAAATGGTCTCGGGTGGCACGATACTGCTTGTCTTCGGCAGAGTCACCGCCTCTGCGGGACTCAAAGCAAAAGTTAGAAAAATGACGAAGCTTATCGAGTAAAAAATTATGTAGTCGATATTTGTTTTTTTCTGTGTTCCATTTCCATGATGTATTGGATTCATTTTTGGTCCTTTCCGGATACTCCAGACGCTATATTTTGCGTTTTGGAGTTCCTCGATAAGTTATCGATTGCAAATTGCTTATTGTAAATCGTCAATTTTCAACTTGTTTTTATTTCTTCTTCGGTCCGGCTGAATGTATTTATAACCGGTGTTTGGATTATCTTTGTCATAGACAAAGGCATCACTGTTGTAGATTAAATGATTTACATAATCGACTGTTATGGAAAATCCTAGTCCGCCGATTGAATAAAGGACCACCTGAGTTGCCGGGATTAATGTCGGCATTGGTCTGAATATAAACCAGTCCTTCGAAAGCGCGGTTTCTGGTGCTGATGACACCATCGGTTACCGTTCGCTCCAGACCAAGAGGATTTCCGATTGCAAAAACCTGCTCGCCTACCTTAATATCATCGATGTCACCAAGGTACGCGTATCGGATTTTTGTTTCGCCGAGGTCTTCAACCTTCAGCAGTGCCAGGTCAACAAAAGAATTGATTGCCTCGATTTTGACCTTCTTGAATTTCTTTTTCTCGAAGCCGTTCTTGGCCTTGTAAAACACCGTAACTTCTATCTCCGTTTCTTTTTCTATGACGTGGTAATTCGTTATCAGATAGCCGTCTTCGTTTATAAAGAATCCGGAACCCATCCCCGCAGGGCTTTCGACCTTCACAACCGCCTCGCTGTACGTGTCCGCACATTTTTCAATGGTTGT
>CAZUTR010000275.1:0-3702 GCA_964623545.1 uncultured Pirellulales bacterium
AGATATTGGCATCGCCATTCGGTTCGAATAGCTGAAAGGTGAACTTTATTAGAAAAAATATTAATCGCCCGGCCTGAGTAACCGTGCATTGTGATTTGAGCCCACCAGAACCTGATTATTCGTCTACATTCAAACCAGCTGTATACCAATTCTTTAGTACATTGTCCCCCGTAGTTTCCTCGAGAGCACTGACATGTCCATCCAGCCATAAAATATTAGCTCTACCACCAGTGCGAAAGGGTTCACCAATTCTGATGTTATGCCTAAAGATTCCCCGATAATGCTCTTCGCGTTTGCCTGCCTGTCGATAATCCGTCAAATTCATAGCACCGGCTTCATCATTATTATGAAACATGTCAACCTCGTCCTGCTCCATTCTCGGCTCAACATGGTCGTGACATACAATGACTTCCGCATGCTGTGGTATGGAAGTAGTTTTTCTATTACTTATATATTCATTTAAGCCAAAAGCCGCTTCATGAATCAATTTAGGGTCTTCGCCTGGATATATTAATTCGGCAACATTTCTGTAACTCGGACAACCAAAAACCTTGTTGTCTTTAACATAATCTATATAGGCAACACCCCAATAGGCATACTTGTCATCAATTTCCCTAATAGCACCTGAAGAATCATACCAATTGAATCCGTTAGCTTTATTTAAACCAGTGGATGGATCATAAGACAAATCAGCAGTCTTGTTGTCATTGTCCTCCAAGTACATTAACAAAGCCATTCCAATATTTTTTAAGTTTGATTTGCAGACCATCTCTCTTGTTTTTTGTCTGGCTTTTCGCAGGGCAGGTATCAGAATCGCCATTAATATGGAAATGACGGCAATAACCACCAAAAGCTCTATCAATGTAAATGCTTTTCTCGTATTTATGATTTAGTTCCTATTATTGTATTAATCTCGATTCTATTTAATGTACTTCGCGGGACGACACATTTGCCAAGACAGCTCGCTTGCCAATATAATGAGGAGATAGAATGTTTCTTTTAAATCACAAGAGCCTTCGTTTGCGCCATCATCCCTTAGTATAACAATCAAATATGCCCTTGTCAAGGCGGGGATTGATCTCTAACATTCCCAGAGACAGCAGCGGCGATTTATAAATATTACATTTCAATTGCCCGGCCGGGAGTCAGGAAGTACAGCCATTTTTGAATGTTTTTTTGTTTTAGAATTGCACCAGCGGCTTCGGCATAATGTTGTAACTGCCCGCGATAGAATTCGCTTCGCTCGGAAACCTGCTCGGCAGTGATGTTATCGGTTTTGAAATCTATTATAAGCAGGGCCTGGGGTGTCTGAATGAGCATATCAATAATTCCCTGGACGACGACTGTATCTTGTGTATTAGCAGTATCCTGCCATTTCACCGCTGGTATAGTGAAAGTAAAAGGCCATTCTCGGTAAACAATATTATTCGCATCTAAAGCCATTCGACCTAACTGACTTTCGAAAAACTCAACTATCGATTTTTTGTTTATTTGATTAGCCACGGTTTCCGTGACAAAATCTTCGGCCATGAGACTGTCGATGACCTTTTCAACGGCTTTTATGTTCAACGGCCTGGCCAAATCGAGCTGAGAGATTACAAGATGCGCAGCAGTTCCCAGTAATCGGGCTTCAGCAGGTTGTTCAAGATGCGGCTCAGCAATTAGTACAGCTTTGGGCTTTCGCTTCAGTGAACCGGAGTAATCATATATTATATATTCATCATCAGTATGTGACAGTTCTGTTACCGATAATTTGGCAGGTACTGTCGGCGCATCTGCGAAATGATATTGCCATTGCAGCGATTGTTTTACTTTCGATAACAGTTCCTCATCGGTCTTGCTTACTTTCGATTTACCATCAGCCACTTTGGGACGTTTAAATTTTTTGGTTTTGAGATTGTAGATATATTCGGAGAGTTGTTTTAATTCCGTCTGCCTGTAGAGCCTTAGATTAAATAGATTATCATCGGCCGATTGTCTGTCCACTCCGGTTTCAAGGGCCTCATGCAAAGACTTTTGGGTGCTTAGCCCGCAGAGGAGCCATTCAAGCTGACTTTTGCAGCTGCGCAGCTGCCAGTCATCAATCGGGCCCTGCGCAAAGAATGAGCTTTGGCAAAGAACTTGACGACACTTCTGGAGTTTTTCCGAGGCGGTTAAGATAAGTTTTTGCCTTGCGCGTGTCGTTGCAACGTAAAGGATGCGCATCTCTTCGGCCAGAGTTGATTCTTTATTTTGATTTTCGATAAGCTGGTATGCGACCGAGTCTAATCTCGTATTCGATTCGCTATCGATAATCCTAAGTCCCAATGTTCCGTACTCATCGATTAAGCAGTCCTGTGCAGCAGGTTTTCTGCTGAACATGCTTTCCAACTCAGCCAGAAAGACGACGGGGAATTCAAGGCCTTTGCTTTTATGAACGCTTATGATGCGGACGGCGTTTGCTGCTTCGGTTTGCGGCTGGGCGGGTGACCAATCCTCACCTGCCTGTTGAAGCCGTTCGATAAAATCAACGAACCGTGTGAGTGAGACACTTGCAGCTGCCGCGGCGAAACCTTCGAACTGTATGGCACGGTCGTGAAGTTTGAGAAGATTGGCCCTTCGCGCCTGTCCATTAGGCAATGCGGATACAAAAGAGAGAAAGCCGGTCTGCCGATAGATTTTCCATATTAAATCAGCCAAATTTCCTCTTTTGGCGACAAGACGCCAGGCGTCAATCTCGCTTAGTATTTTACTTAACTTTTTTGCCAGGTTCGTATCGGGGCCTTTTGTTGCGTATTGGAGAACACAATCGTAAAAGCTACTGAAAGAACTTCCCTGCTGCTGCTTTTCGGTTTTAACTTCCTTATCAAAGGTCTTGAGCTTTGCCAGTTCATTGTCGGTGACGTTGAAAAGCGGACTTCGCAACACAGCTGCGAACTCGATGTCACGCAGCGGATTGTCCAGAACCTTGAGCAGGCACAGCATGTCACTGATTTCCGTCGCCTCGAAATAGCCAGCGGTTGCCTGACTGCTTACGGGGACACCGGCAAGGCGAAGAATCTCGACGTAATCGTTTGCCCTTTTGGCGAGCGAACGCATCAGGATGACAATGTCGCGATATTCAACATCCCGCCAACGGTCCTGTTGTTTGTCGTATATTTGAAATTCAGCCCGTCCAGTCTCTTCGCCGACCATTTGCTTGATTCGCTGGGCAATCATCGCCGCCTGGTGCTGGCGGTCGCTGAAAGCATCCGGATTTTGGACATCGGTCGGGATTTGCTCCTCGTTTTGTTCAGCCGAGCGGCTGTCTGTCTTGTCAAGTATATGTAATTCGACAGCTATGTCACCAGCTCCTGCAGATTTCGGTTTTTTGGTAACCGCAGGTTTTAGCAGTGCCGATTGGTCATAGTCGAGACCCACAAAACCGGAGGACGTCATTATCCTGCCAAAGACCACATTTACAAAGTCGAGGATGCCTTTTTCTGAGCGGAAATTTGCTGTCAAGTCAACCCGCAGTGGTGACTCGGCCGGGACCGGTGTCGGCGAAGCGGCGCTGAGGCGGTCGAGAAAAATCTTCGGCTTTGCTCCCCGCCATGCGTAAATGCTTTGCTTGACATCACCGACCACAAAGACATTACCATCGCAGCTGAGCGTATTGAGGATTGCCTGCTGAACGCCGTTTATATCCTGATACTCATCGACGAAGATGTATTTATTTCTTCG
>CAZUTR010000276.1:0-3697 GCA_964623545.1 uncultured Pirellulales bacterium
ACAAAGATGCCTCAAGAGGGGAAATTCTTGACTTGGAGAGACGATTCATTGAACACGTCAAAAACCGAGAGTATATGCATGGATGGACGGATAAAGATTTCAACCGACTTGTAGTAAAGCCTGTCTCTGCTATCACGTTTCTCAGTCATCCAGAGTTCCAGCACGATTTAGAAACAATCAACGAATACAATTTGATTGTTTCTAAGCTAAAAAAGCGAGAAACAATTTTGACTGGAGTTTTATATGTATCAATTGGCAGCACAGGTATGGGAATAGTCATTTTCATCGGATGTTTTACCTGCTGGCTAATTAAAAGCAAAAAGATGAGCAAGTTTGTAGATATTGTCTGTTTCTGCATATCGCCAACAGTATTAGCTACTGCGTTTTTAGTAGATGTAATCTGTGATGATATATTGTTATTAGTGGTGTCCGTCTGTATATTTTTGCTTCTTTTAGGAATAGTACGAGTGTGTTGGAAAGTCGCTGACCTTAAAAACAAAAGTTAATTGGGCCTAAAAGCGGTCCCTTTTGCTACTTGCATTGGGTGGCTTGACTTTGCTGAGAAAACTCAGGATATATCGATAAGCCGCAAATCGGGAATGAACGGAGGATATGTTTGTTGTGAAATGTGAAATTTGCGGGATGGCATATGTTCCAGAGTTACCGGACAATGTCCATGAGCACATAAAATATCATGACAAAGTAGCCAACGGGCTTCGTACCCGGGCTTTGAAAACCGACCGTGTTATCTGGTCACATGATGATATGCGAATTACAGTTGTAAAGCAACTCTCACCATTAGCACAACTTCGTCGGGCTGAAGAAGTTGCAAGGTTAGCAAGGCGTGATACCCCATATGGTTCGGAACAGGTGTTCGATGACCGAAAGGTTCACGCATTCTTACTTATCAAGGGCGACCGTGCTATTGGCCTGGTGGTTATAGACGAGCGTGAGCATATATGGAAAGCCTCCTGGGCGGACCTTAATGCAGATAAGAAACCACAGGAAATAATCGGACACCCTCCTATTTGGAGTATTTGCATGGTTTGGATTCATCAGCAACATCGTAGGTCCGGTTTGGGACAATTTATGGTTAGTCAAGCAGTGGCTTATCTTGGATGCGATTTAGGCAGCGTCGGGTGGTATACGGAATTTACAGACTCGGGAAAAAATTTCGTCCGTAAATGCTGCCCGGAAACATTTTACATCGCCAAGTGATGCAGTGTTACAAGCTCAGCCTCGTAACCCCTGGTTGTTATAGTTAATTTAAACTTTTTTTGTGGCTTTGTGGCTATTCTTCCTTTGTTATTTTTTCCTTGTTGTTCATATACTGCCGGAGGACTTTCGGTATTGTGATTGAGCCATCGGCGTTTTGGTAAAGCTCCAGGATTGGTATCAGGATTCTCGGGCTTGCAATCACAGTATTATTTAATGTATGGCAGAAGAGGTTTTTCTTCGTGGCTGGGTCTTTGTAGCGGAGATTCAGACGGCGGGCCTGGAATTCGTAGAATTTACTTGCGCTGTGAGTTTCGCAATAATGCTGCCGAGAGGGCATCCAGGTTTCTATGTCGAATTTTTTGGCCTGGCCTCTGCCTAAATCGCCGGTGCAGACGTTGACCACGCGGTAGGGCAGCTCAAGGGCCTGCATTACAGCTTCGGAATTGGCCAAAATCTCTTCGTGGAATTTGTTGCTTTCTTCGATACTGTTTTTGCATATAACCACCTGCTCGACTTTGTCGAATTGATGGATTCTGTATAAGCCGTAGGTGTCCTTGCCTGCTGCGCCTGCCTCGCGTCTGAAACAGCTTGACAAGGCAACATATTTTTTGGGAAGCTCATCGGCTTTTAGAATCTCATCCATGTGGTAAGCGGTCAGCGGTACCTCGGCTGTCCCTGCGAGGTTGAGCTGGTCTTTTTCCATTTGGTAGGTCTGGTCTTCGGAGCCGGGGAAAAAACCGGTGCCTGTCATGGCTTCATCTTTCATAAGGACCGGCACTGAAAACGGCACGTATCCTTTTTCGACCATTAAATCCATTGCAAAGCGAAGGACCGCCCAATGCAATAAGGCACCATCACCTTTTAAGAGATAATTTCTTGTCCCCGCCAACTTGACGCCTCGCTCAATATCTATAATGCCTAAGCCGGTGCCCAACTGAACGTGGTCCTTCGGCTCGAAATCGAATTTGCGAATCTCGCCCTCGGTTCTTATTTCAACATTTTCCGTGTCATCCTTGCCGACAGGGACATCATCGTCAGGCGGTTGAGCCACCTGTAACATAAGCTCGTCGAACTGTGGTTGTAATTGTTTTACATCCTCATCAAAGCCGGATTCCTGCTCTTTTAGTTTTGCGAGCTGTTCCAAAGCGGATTGTTTTTCTGTGTCTGACAAAGTGGGAATCGATTTGCCAAGCCTGTTTTTCTCTGTCACTATATCCTGCAATTGTTTTTTAGCGTTTTTGAGAGCTGAATCGGTTTTAAGCAGTTTGTCAATATTAACGTTGAAGTGTTTGTCGAGCGCCGCCTTTTCAAACCTTTCCGGATCTTCGCGTATTTGCTTAATATCAATCATGACTTAATTTTCTTCGAAACGCTTGACGATTACAACATTATTTTGTCCGCCGAAGCCGAAAGATTCGTTCATAGCGATGTTGACGGGCGCTTTTCTGGGTTTGTTCGGCACATAATCCAAGTCGAGTTGAGGGTCAGGGTCGTTGTAATTGATTGTAGGCGGCAGGATGTTGTTTCTGATTGCCAGGACACAGGTAATAAGTTCGGCGGCACCGGCGGCTCCAATCAAGTGTCCCAGCATACTCTTGACACTGCTGGCGGGAGTATTTTTGGCACGTTCTTTGAAGACTGCCTTAATGGCCAATGTTTCGATAGAATCGTTCTCCACGGTGCTCGTGCCGTGCGTGTTTATGTAGTCCACATCCCTGTAGCTGATACCTGCATCATCAAGGGCCGCCTGCATTGCCTGTATGGCGCCCCGCGCTTCTTCGTGCATATCCGTGATGCGGAAGGCGTCGGAGCTGCTGCCGTAACCGATTAGCTCGGCGAGGATTTGCGCACCTCGTTTTTTCGCGGAGCTCAAGGATTCGAGAATCAGTATTGCGGCGCCCTCACCGAGAATAAAACCATCTCTGCTTGCAGAGAATGGTCTTGAGGCGGTTTCAGGACTGTCGTTTCTTGTTGAAAGGGCGGTGAGGCGGTTAAAGCCGGTGAGTCCCAACGGGTGAATCATCGAATGTGCGCCGCCGGCAATGATTATATCTGCATCGCCTTTTCGAATCAGCATCATTGCTTCGCCCACGGCCTGGGTGCTCGCAGCGCAGGCGGTAAGACAGCTTCTTACCGGGCCGCGGGCGCCGGTGAGCATCGCGATATGAGCGGCAGGCATATTCGACTCCTGCTCAAGCTCGCGCATCGGCGACATTTGTTCGAAGGCCATTCGAGCCCATTTGGCCCAGTCCATCTGGTTTTGTGTTTCGTCCCATGCGCCGAGTATGCAGCCAAAGAACGCATCGTTGTCAGCCGAACCTTCACCCGCTCCGAGATAGATTCCAAGCCGTGTGCGGTCTATTCCATCGGCGGGTTTGTCTGTCTCGACATCAATACCTGCCTGGGCGCAGGCCTCGGCGGTCGCACCAATTGCAAATCCTGAGCCGCGATTGCTGTGTTTGTGCAGTTCGGGATGCTT
>CAZUTR010000277.1:0-3679 GCA_964623545.1 uncultured Pirellulales bacterium
ACAAACCAGCGGCTTTAGAGAAAGCAAAGATATTCTGATTAAAGATAGCAGGTCAAATCCGACAGACTGTAATGCCTTGTGAACTCGTAAGTCAATTTGATTTACGAATACAGGTGTGTAAAAGGCTTTATTACAGAAAGTATAAGGGGCGGAGAATCAAAATGGAAGACAATAAGAGACTAAAAATTTTGATTTTACCAAGGTGGTATCCAAACGACATAAATCAGGTAGAATGTCCTCAAATTAGAGAAAACGCTAAAGCAATCTCCTTATATAACGATGTAGTAGTTCTTTATAATGATAGGAGGTCGCAAAGAAAGGTTAAGGGGCTTAGAATGTACGAAGTGCTTTCGGATAAAATAGAGGATGGAATTCGAACAACCAGAATAAGGCATCGAAAAGCATCTATCCGAAGAATTTCACAGTATATTTATTTACATAGTGTTCAGTCTGTTTATAAAGGATTCCTAAAGCAAGGATGGAGACCGGATATTATTCACATCCAAGTATTCTCCGGCGGAAGACCTGCAATCATTATAGGAAAAAGATACAAAATTCCTGTTGTTGTTACCGAACGCTGGTCTGCTCTTCCCCGTCGTGCTTTAGAGAAAAAGGACGAGGCGCAAGCTCGATTCATAATGAACAACGCAGACATCATCCTTCCTGTTTGTGAAGCATTGAAAACGGCAATAAAATCTTACGGAATACAAAATAATTTTAAAGTAATTCCAAATGCAGTGAACACCAAAATATTTCATCCTTCTTATGACAAAAAAGACAAAAAGAAAAAGAATATTTTATTTGTTGCTCGGATTACCGAAATAAAAGGCATCCCATTTTTACTTCAAGCATTAGTTAATCTCGCGGAAAAAAGACGAGATTTCTTTTTAGATGTTGTAGGAGAGGGACCAAGGAGAGCAGAGTATGAGCAATTGACAGAACAATTAGGACTCAGTGATTTGGTGAAATTTCATGGCTCGAAAAAAACAGAAGAAGTAGCATGCTTTATGCGGAAAAGCGACTTCTTCGTACTTCCCAGCATCTGGGAAAATAATCCGAATGTTTTGCTTGAAGCAATGGCTTCGGGTTTACCTATTATCGCTTCCGACGTCGGTGGAATCCCAGAAGTAATAAGAGAAAATATCGGTGTTTTGTTTCCCCCGAAGAACTCAGATGCTTTAGCCAAAATCATAAATTATATGTTAGACCACCATCAGGATTACTCAGCGGAAAAGATTTCTCAATATGCGCATGATAACTTCAGCTTCGAAGTTGTAGGGAAAAAATTAGATGACATTTACAGAAAAATCCTAAAGAAAAACATCATAACTGAAAGTCTGCGGTGACCAATACAAACCGAATGATTTTTTTGATAAGTCACATGCATGAAAACAATTCAATCGCCAGCAAGCAAAAGGCGTTTATAAAAGAATAATCGAAAAAATGAAGCTGCGCTTCATGAAAAGGCCCAGGCATTATGCATAGATTACTTTCTTTTGCACAACGCGGGATGTAAACCGCCGGATGCAATCATCAGCCAGAGTAAAGACTTAAAGTTCGGACGTCGCCGGAAGGATTGACTAAGCAATTGACGAGCCGTTTCGCGCATTCCTTCCTTGATTGCGCAACGCCCCACTCGATAACCTTCTTTGCTGAGCCGTTTCATCGCCTGATGTCGAGGCACTACCTCTCTGCCGCCACCGTTATAATAGAAATCCTCAAGCACACTAAATTCTATCTTACGCCCGACAAATGAACGGTCAGAAAGATTATCTCTATGGCGCCTCTTTTTATAGACCGGGCCATCAACCGGAATAAATTTGTATTTAAGAGAGAGCTCCAACATGAACTTGTAATCTGCGCAGCGTGTAAGCAAAGTATCAAAACCACCCTCTTTTTCATAGACTCTTTTAGCACCTACTGTCCCACATAATCGAACATAAATAAACTCAAACAGGTCACTTACAATATTACCAGATGGTAATTTGCGCTGTTTTCTCTTTAAATCATTGCCATATTCATCGATACCAATATAAGAACCATATACAAAAACGTCCGGCCCATAAGAATCCATCACCTCCATAAGCCGGTGGAGAGCATCAGGAAATAACAAATCATCGGAATCCAAGAAAGTAATATAGTCTGCACGGGCAAGTTCAATAAGCTTATTCCGCACAGGATATTGCCCGATGTGATCCACCCAATAATATCTAACATTATTGTAGCCGACATTTTTTATCATTTCTTCGGTGCCGTCAGTGGAGCCGTCATCAACAATAACAACTTCATAGTCTTTATACGTTTGCGCAAGTACGCTCTCAAGAGCATTCTTAAGATAGTCTTTTCGATTATAGGTCGGTATGCAAATACTAACTTTTGCGTTCATCTTAATGTCCTAACTATACTTCCGGCAACTGCGGGGGCATACGCCAATCCGGTATTTTATCGTGAACTCTATTTTTCATTAACGCTTTAATTAAGCCTTTATGTCCTTTAATATTAAAGGGATTATATGAAAGTGCCTGTTTATACAAGTAAATCGATGCTTTTCTTGCACCAAAATAATAATACCGTTTTGCAGCTTTTCTATAAGCTTGGCTAATACGATGAGTCGCTTCTTTTTTAGAAAAGTATTTCTCTCCATTCATCCGATAAAAACGTTCCAACGCTCTGATTTTATTACAACTAGCATTCCAAGAAAAATAATGAGATGAAGTATTATTTTCTCTATCTCTTTTTATAACTTCGACCTTGCTAACAAACAGGAATTTTGTCTTCTCGGAGAGCCTTATTATAACATCAAAATCTGACGAAGTTTTTAGAGACTCGTCACAGTAAATACCTTTCAATACACTTTTTCGCAAAATTGTGGCTTGAGTATAAATGAAATCATCAAGAAACAATTCGCGTGTTAACCAGCCAGAGGCACAATTTTTAATTTTGTGGGGTTCCTTCTTTTTCCCATCTAGATTAATTTTCGTAATTGTGCTATAAGCTAAACTATAGTCAGTTGCCTGCTCCAAGGCGTTGACCATGACAGATAAATAATTTTTTGGCCATAAATCATCAGAATCAAGAAATGCAACCAAATCACCATAAGCCCTTGCTACTCCAAAATTACGCGCACTGGCATCTCCACCATTTTCTTTATAATAATAGCGAATCCGTTCATCCTTTATTGCCTTAACGGCATCCTCAGTGTCATCAGTCGAACCATCATCGACAATAATAAGCTCATAATCTCTGAAACTCTGGTCAAGAACACTGTCTATAGCTTCTAACAACCATTTACAGCAATTATATGTTGGAATGCAAACGCTAACTTTTGGATTCACTATCAATCCCCTACTTTACGTAAAATGGTGCACTTACCTCATCCAGGGAGCGTCGTAACTTCCTATCTCTATGAGGTCCATAATATATTTTGCTATTTTTTCACAATCAAATTCTGTGTGTGCCCGTTGCATTCCAGCATCGGCTATTTTGATTCTCTCATCCTCGTGTTTAAGATAGTAGTTTGCCAAATCGAAGAACTCTTCAGGCGTGTCAAAATACCTCAGATGCACGCCATTTTTAAAGAGCGAGTCCGAATCCGGCGACCGTTTAGCCAGGACGAAAGTGCCACAGGCCAAGTATGTTGTCAAACGGTCTGAATGATAAAGCCTCGCGTTACTAGCGA
>CAZUTR010000278.1:0-3666 GCA_964623545.1 uncultured Pirellulales bacterium
GCAAAGGGACGAAAACCAAAACCGGCGACGGCCAAGAGCCTGCTGCTTGGTATAACCAAGGCCTCGCTGGGCTCCGAGAGCTTTATATCGGCGGCCAGTTTCCAGCAGACAACAAAGGTCTTGACTGAAGCATCGCTTTCCGGTAAAGTGGATGAATTAATCGGCCTGAAGGAAAACGTGATACTCGGGCATCTGATACCGGCGGGCACGGCGTTCAAGCCGCATCTGGAAATGAAGATCAGGCATCTTGCCGAGGCGCCGCTGCCGAAGGAATTTGCCGAAGTCAAGGAAGTAAAGGAGGCCGAGGCCAGAGCAGATGCCGCAATCAAGGAACGGCTGGGTATCAGTTGAAATTTGGGAATTGAAAAAAAGTATTTGGTAAATTATGCCTACGATAAATCAGTTAGTTAGTCATCCGCGACTGAAGTCGAAGCGGCGGAAACGCGTTTCTGAGATCAGTGGTTCGCCTCAGAAACGAGGTGTGTGCCTGATTGTAAGGACTCAGACTCCCAAGAAGCCAAACTCCGCCTTGCGAAAAATAGCCCGTGTTCGACTTACAAACGGTAAGGAGGTTACGGCTTATATACCGGGTATCGACCACAACCTGCAGGAGCACAGCACGGTTATCATACGCGGCGGTAGGGTAAGAGATTTGCCGGGTGTGCGGTATCACATTATCCGCGGGGTGCTTGACTGTGCCGGAGTGGCTAATCGAAGACAGGGCAGAAGTAAATATGGTGCGAAAAGGACGAAATAAACCACAGATCAAAAACCACAGACCAAAATCTTCGAGTTTTGTGTCTTGAGTTTTGTGTCCGGAGTTATCGAGTATGAAAAAAGCGACCGCTTCAAACGAACAACTAAAGCCCGACCCCAGGTTCAATAGCAAGCTTGTCTCTAAATTCATTAACTGCCTGATGACCGACGGCAAAAAAAGCGTTGCTCAGCGAGTATTTTATGATGCGATTGAGATAATGTCAAAACAGGTGAAGGATAAGCAGCCGCTCGAAGTATTTGAGACAGCCATCAATAATGTGAAACCAATGATTGAAGTTCGCAGCAAACGTATAGGCGGGGCCAGTTACCAGGTGCCTACGCAGGTGAACGCAAAACGCCAGCAGTCGCTCGCGTTTCGATGGATACTGGACTCGGCTAGGGCGAAAAAGGGAAAACCGATGTGTGAACGATTGTCATCGGAATTGGTAGATGCCTATCATGAACGCGGCGGTGCTATGACCACAAGAGAAAATGTTCATCGAATGGCTGAGGCGAATAAGGCATTTGCACACTTTGCTTGGTAGTAATAAGACGATTTCAACTGCCACGGAATCTTTGAAAGAAAAACCGTGGCAGTTTTTTTATTCGTGACGTGTGATTGATTTAAATCCGAAATTTGAATACTGAAACTCGAAACAAATTCAGAATTTGAATTTTGGTTATTCGGATTTGTTTCGGATTTGTACAAGAGATGGATTATGTCAAGTGTTCTAAAAAAAATCCGAAATATCGGCATTATAGCTCATATTGACGCCGGTAAGACAACAACAACAGAGCGAATACTCTATTACGCCGGCAAAACCTACAAAATGGGAGAGGTTCACAACGGAACAGCGGTTATGGATTATATGGAAGAGGAGCAGCGAAGGGGCATTACAATTACCTCAGCAGCAACGAAATGTCCCTGGAAGGATTTTGAAATAAACCTTATTGATACACCGGGACACATCGACTTTACGGCGGAGGTCGAACGGTCTTTGAGGATACTTGACGGTGCCGTAGCTGTCTTTGACGGTAGCGAAGGTGTACAAGCCCAGAGCGAAACCGTCTGGAAACAGGGTCAGAAATACGAGCTTCCCTTTCTTTGTTTTGTGAACAAGATGGACAAGATTGGAGCTGATTTGGAAATGACCATTGAAAGTATCCATGACAAGCTTATTGCCAATCCTATTCTTCTGCAGTTACCTATCGGTGCCGGAGATTCCTTTAAAGGAATAATCGACCTGCTCAAAATGAAGGCGGTTTTCTATAAGACCGAAAAACTGGGGGCGACTTTCGAGGAAACAGAAATACCTGATGAGTTCAAAAAGTCGGCGGAACAACAGAGGCACGAGATGATTGAGCTTGCGGCCGAATATGATGAAGAGCTGATGGATAACTATGTCCATGACAAGCCGGTCGATACGGAAATGATTAACAGAGCTATCCGAAAGGCAACACTGGCCAATAAACTTCAACCGGTATTCGTCGGCTCAGCTCTGAAATATATCGGCGTCCAAAGATTGCTCGACGGCATCATCAACTATCTGCCGTCGCCGCTTGACAAGCCGGACATAATCGGCCATAAACCAAACGATGAAGATAAAAAGATAGTTGTAAAGTGCGATAGGAATGCCAGCTTGGTGGCGCTTGCTTTTAAAATTACCGGCGACGCACATGGTGACCTGAATTTTCTGAGGATTTACCAGGGAACTTTAAAATCCGGAAGCAGAGTCCTGAATGTTAACCGTAACAGGCGAGAAAATATTACAAGAATATTCGAGATGCACGCCGACGAACGCGAAATTCTGGATACTTGTGGTGCCGGGGATATTGTAGCAGTTGTAGGGCTGAAACAAACGCTTACAGGCGATACGATTTGCGACCCTAAAAAACCCGTGTGTCTGCTAAGCATCACGTTTCCGGAGACAGTTATCAGTATGTCAATAGAGCCCAGAAGCGGAGCAGAGGCGGAGAAATTAGTAAAAGCGTTAGCTGATTTGAGGCGCGAAGACCCAACCTTCGAAACCAAGGTAGACAGTGAAACGGGCCAGACAATCATTAGTGGAATGGGGGAATTGCACCTTGAAATACTGCAACACAAACTTGTAAAAGAAAAGGGAGTTGATGTAAGGACCGGCAAGCCAAAAGTGGCCTATAAAGAAGCTATTACCCGAATGGCTGAGTGTCAGGGCAAATTTGTACGTCAAACGGGTGGCCATGGCCAGTACGGACATGTGGTTTTAGCCGGTGAGCCGCTATTGAAAAAGGATGGCCATTGGAGTCGCGATATTGAATTCGAAAGCAAAGTAGGGTCCGATAAAGTTCCAAGAGAGTATATTTCAGCAGTGGAAAAAGGAGTGAAAGGTGCCTTAAGCAGTGGTGTGCTGGCCGGTTATCCCGTTGTGGGAGTCAAAGTTACGTTAATTGATGGCTCATACCATCCGGTGGATTCTTCAGATATTGCTTTTGAACAGGCGGCGGCGATTGCGACTGAACAAGTGCTTAAAAATGCAGGTTCTGTGCTGTTAGAGCCGATAATGCGGCTTCAGGTGGTGGTTCCGGAGAGTTATTTCGGGGTTGTACAAGGTAATTTACTTGGAAAAAGGGGAGGGATAACAGACTGCAGAGTTCATGGGAATACGCGGATTATCGACGCTAAAGTACCACTTGCAGAGATGTTTGGGTATTCTAACGATATAAGGAGCGCGACGGCCGGGAGAGGAACCTTTACAATGGAGCCCCTAAGCTACGAAAAGGTGCCGGAGCAGATTGCGAAACAAATTCTACTCTGAGGGCAATTTTTTTATTTTTTTTAAATTTTTTAGCATTTTGTTGACAAAAAATCTTTTTAGCGATAATATATATGTTTTTCAGCTCTGGCGAGCATGGTCAGGGATGGCTTTGCGT
>CAZUTR010000279.1:0-3661 GCA_964623545.1 uncultured Pirellulales bacterium
AACCATTTGCTCAGCCGTATATTTGTCTTCCGCTGTGGCAACTATCTCCAGAGTTTTTATGCCGTAATAGACCGTACAGTTGATTAAAGGGTTTCTGCCGTGTTGCATCATTGGACCAAGAATCTCAGAAATTTGCGATTCTCCTGCTCCGAAACATTTAAGTCTTTTTATCGATATTGCCTGTCCACCGGTTCGCTTCTTTAGCTCAGGTAAAACAGATTCTTCAAACATCTGTTCCATTTCCGATGGCACACCCGGCAAAGCAAAATATAGCTTACTCCGCTTCTCTATCATAAAACCTGGAGCCGTACCGAGCTTATTCGCAATCCCCTGCGCTCCAACAGGAATATACGCCTGTATTTTATTTCTTTCCGGCATCTTCTTATTTCTATCGGCAAAAAATGCCTCTATCTCTGCCAGAAGCTCATCCTGCAACTGTAATTTTGTTCCGAATGCTTGTGCGTATCCCTGGCGCGTCAGGTCATCGTCGGTAGGGCCTAATCCTCCGGTTGCCAAAATAAAATCAGCATCCTCTCCCGCTGCACGAATTGCACGTACTATTGAATCGATATCATCACGAACAGTATAAATACTCACAACAGGTATGCCGATTTGAAGCAATCTTTTACAAAGTTCCGCTGCATTTGTATTAACTGTCTGCCCACTCAGAAGCTCATTACCGATACTGACGATACTTGCTTTTTTCATATTAATTAAAATTCAATAATCGCTTTAATCACACCATCACTGTAATCGGCAACCATCTCGAACGCCTCTTTTGCTTTCTCGGCGCTGAATCTGTGCGTTATCATAAAATCAATATTTGCCTTACCCGAAGCGACCAGCTTAATTGCCTCCTTTGTACATCGGTTTTGCCTGCGGACATTTATTATAGCGATTTCTTTTCTGCGTATCTTATCAATGGCGAACGAGACACGGTCAAACTCAGGTATTCCGATTACCATTAAAACACCTCCCGGCCGAAGTATCTCAACCGCCTCATCGAGTGTTTCCTGCTGTCCGGCGCACTCGTAAGCAATATCCACGCCGAGAGGTTCCTTATCGAGGATTGATTTAACAATATCTTCTCTTTGTGGATTACCAGCCCAGTCGGCGCCTGCCTTTTTGGCAAATTCCACTCGATAGTCTAATTTATCAGTTGTATAGATTGTTTTTGCACCTGTTACCTTCGCAGCGACAAGACAGCTTAAACCAATCGGCCCAACTCCTAAAATCGCAATTTTTGCACCCTTCGTAAGTTTCGATTGCTTTACGGAATAATAGCCTATAGTAAACGGCTCACACAAAGCCGCTTCTTCGAGCGTAAATTTTCCTTTCGTAGGCAGACAGCACTCTTCGGGCATAATCATATATTCACACAAACACCCATCGCCCTGGCCGGGCGTACCGAGAAACCGCAGATTATAACAGGTATTCTCCCGCCCCATTTTGCACTGCTCACATTCGTGACACGAAATCGCCGGTTCAACCACTACTTCTTCTCCGGCCTTGACAGTCTTGACCGCTTTGCCGACTTCAGCAACTATAGCTGAACACTCATGACCAACCAGATACGGATACTCAACAATCTGCGAGCCGATTCTTCCCATTAAATAATAGTGAACATCACTGCCGCAGACACCGACTTTCTCAATCTTCAGCAGAACATCCGTACCTTTTTCTATTTTCGGCTTCGGTATATCAATTAGCTCTATTTGTCTCAGACCTGTCAGAGCTACTGCCTTCATAAATTTTCTCCAGAAAAGTGCTACTAATGTTAAAAAACAGCCTGCCTAAAGCCAAAGCCGTTAGAAAACTCTGTCATCGTCTTATAGCACAAAACACTCTTTTTGTCAGTATTACTTTTGTTCAATGACTTTAATCTCGAAGAGTTTTGGCCAGAACTTTCCCGTTACAAATAAGCGATCGGATTGTTCATCATATGCGATACCGTTGAGTACACTATGTCTGCTGTGCTTATCGGATTCCAAAAGGCCTCTCATTTCTATCCAGCCGGTTACCTGACCGGTCTTTGGCGAAATCCTTGCGATGCGTTCTGTCGGCCAAACGTTTGCATATATTAATCCCCGAACGTATTCCAGCTCATTGAGCCCCTTTACAGGGCCCTTGTTATCACATACCTCAATAATGTTTTTCTCCTCAAAGCTTTCAGGGTCAAGGAACCGCAGTCTGGCCGTGCCGTTGCTCATTATTAAATATTTCTTATTATTCGTGATACCCCAGCCTTCGCCTTGATAATGGAATGTCTTCAGCAATTTGAAGCTTTCTTTGTCGTATACAAACCCGACTTTGGATTTCCAGCTCAATTGAATAACCTTATCGCCATATACGGTTATGCCTTCACCGAAGATTTTATCGGGAAGTTTATGCTCTTGTAAAATATCACCGGTTTCCAATTTTACCTTGCGTAAGACCGATGCCCCGCGAAGCCCCGTCCCTTCATATAAAATTCCATCCGAAAAAGCCAATCCTTGCGTGAAGGCATTGGGGTCATGCGGATAAGCATTGGCGACCTTATACAATAAGTTGGGAATTGCATTGCTTTTTTGATTAGCTGAACCGAAGCAAAAAAGAATAGTCGCAGATAATACAACTGACCAATAAAAAAATGTACGCGGAAAGCGTCCCACGGAAACGGTCCTTTAGTGTTGTTTGTCTATACGTTAAAACGGAAGTTAATAATATCACCGTCCTGCACGATGTATTCTTTGCCTTCGAGTCGAATCTTGCCTGCTGCTTTGAGCTCTTTTTCGCTGCCGAGTTTTTTCAGCTCGTCGAATGCCATGGTTTCCGCCCTGATGAATCCGCGTTTAATATCCGTATGAACCTTGCCCGCAGCATCAAGCGCAACAGTTCCTTTTTTTATGGGCCAGGCCCGCAGCTCACCGGATACGACTGTCAAGAAGCTTATTAATCCGAGGGCCGAATAGCAGCCGTGCACAAATTTATTCCTCGCCGACTCGGCAATTCCCATATCAGACATAAATTCTTTTCTGCTCTTTTCATCCAGTTGCGACAGCTCATATTCCAGCTTCGCACAAAACTTGATAACCGGCGTCTCACTATCGACAATCCTGGCAAAATCGAACTTCGCATCGAGCTGTCCCTCGCCGATATTCACCGCAACAGCCATCGGCTTTAACGTAAGAAAGCCGAGACTTTTTATCATCTCGCGCTCTTCATCTGTTTCAATTGCATTGCTGATTGGTTTTTCCGCCTCGATTGTTTGCTGAAGTTTCTTTTGCAGCGCAAGCTCTACTTTTTCGTGCGGCTGCTGTTTGGTGGGCTTTCGAACCTCTTTTTCCAGGTTTTCAATCCTTGTTGTTACAAGCTCTAGGTCAGAAAGTAACAATTCAGTTCTCAGTTCCTCCAGGTCTTTCGCCGGGTCAACTTTGTTTCGATAGGCAGGTACCGTTGGCTCTTCGAATGCCCGCACAACAAGAACAAGCAAATCAGTAGTTCTTATATGGTTAATCAGCCGTCTGGCCGCAGCTCTGCCGTGCTCATCAGTGAAGTTAAATCCCGGCACATCAAGGCAATCAATCGTCGCATGCACAACTTTTTTGGGTTTGTATAATTCGGTAAGCCTATCCAGCCGTTCATCTGGAACTGACACAATCGCTTCCTCAATCGACATCGA
>CAZUTR010000280.1:0-3613 GCA_964623545.1 uncultured Pirellulales bacterium
TGCATTCAAGTTCTGTCAATCCACTGATGTCAAGCACCTGTGATACAGCAGCTCCTTCCCAAACGCCGGTTCGGGAAATCATAAACAAACAGGGGCTGCCGTCATAGGTAAGGTCCGTCTGCACATAGGCGTCAGCGTTTACGTTAGCAAGCTCTACAGTCCAGCCCGTCAGGTCACCAGTATTAAAGTTGCTGTTTGTCAGGAGATTTGCACCCCGGGCCGTGATGATGGACATCCCCCACAGCAACAGTATAAACAGTCGCTTATTCAACATCGTTGCCTCCTTACATAAATTTTCCACTACCAATTATTTTGGTTCTTGAACGTTTTGCTCAATAATGCAGCCAAACCTTACAAACTCTTAATTCTACTTCCTTTTGCGAAGAATTGTAAGGCCACCCAATGCCATTAAAGCAATTGTTGCCGGCTCAGGTACAAGCACAATATCATCAAAGTACGCAGTTGACAAATCGCCAACCTGAAATGTTATCTCAATATGCGCTGTCTCTGGTACGGTAGTAAAATCACCACTATAGGTTAACCATTGAACTCCGGTGTCGGAAAGTACAATCCACTCCCAACCTATTTCGCCCCAGCCGTCATCCAGATATTTGACGCCAATGCCTACCGAGTCCGTGGTCGACGCTACGTTGTACACACAACTTAATGTATAAGGCATGTTTTCGCCTATGACGGTGTCCTGGCCAATTCTCGCCCAGTCGCCAGCTACATTAGACCACAACATAACGTTCGGAGTGAAGTCATAGGTATAAGCAGTCTCAATCGTTACACCTTGATCGGGAGCCATCGGGATCCAACTCCACCAGCCTGAGAGGTCCCCTGTATTGAAATCACCATTTGTAAGCATATTCGCCTGAGCTGACATAGCCAATACAAGAACCAACAACAATAACAACTTAAAACATCTTCGAATCATCACTCACACCTCCAAAAAAAACACACAATAAAATTAAACACGAAACATCTTCTTTCTGCCACAACTGCAGAAAACTACTATTTAGTTAACTCACACATTTTAGTACATTGAATTGTTTAACAGAACGCCATTTCGTGCAATTTGCCCGCCATTATGTAATCTCCCATAAAAAAGGGGCTTACAGCGGTTAAATCTACCTCCCCCAATACCTTGCCTCAGGAAAATACTTATGTAAAATCCTAAAAAAGTCTTGACACTCACACTTTTTCTTCTGTAATAATAATAAACTCATCATATTGTACCATTACTCGACACTTACTTTAAACAAGCCCTATTGAATATTGATAACAGTAAATGAGTATGGTTCTGCGTAGAAAGTGAGTTGTTTGCCCTCAACATTGTCAATCAATTGGGGTTTTACTACCTGATGCTTAAGGCCAATCATTTCCGCAGAAACCTCACCGCAAATTTTATTATCAAAATTTATGGTTATTTTCCGGCGGAGAGCATTTTTACTGATGAACATTAAATGTTTCTGGCCGGATTTATTTTCTGCCACAAGTACGCGGAGGTCTTTGCTCGAACTTTCTGATGCGAGAAGGGTTTTTCCCTGTACGGGAGAAAATAGCCGGAACATATCGAGACTTAGCGTCTGTTTAAATGGCGGGTTCTGTGTTACAATACTTGGAAAGAAATCCTGCTCTGACCAGACATCACGGGACGTTCTCCAGATTAAAGGCCACAGGCACGTAAGATGCACATCGCCCTTGGCAAACTCCATCAGCAGTTCGGCCTGTATGATAGCAATGAGCGATTGATTAAAAGTCTGACTCCAGTCGCTTGGTGCGATATTCCACTCGAGAACAACGAGTCCTACATGCGAAGCACCGGCTCTCTTGCAGCTTTCTTTTATTAGAGCGATGTCCTCGGGAAAAGGTCTTGATATTTCGGGGTCTTTCCATTTGTCGCCGGTGTCTAATGGTGTTTGCTTAATCCAATTATCAAACGAGCCTTGTCCCCAGGCCCAGTACCAGTGCACATCGATATAATCTATCACGGCGGCGGTTTTAGAGATGAAACTTTCAAGACCTTCTCTGTAGTTATACCCTTTGCTTGAAGTAGGATTAACAATGAGTTTGACGTTTGGAAACTCTTTTTTTATTGCGGTGCCGTAGGCAATAACATCTTCGGCATATTCGGTATCTTTGAAAACATACGGGGATTCCCAGTTCCAGGTTTCGTTATCGAGGAACCAATAGTTTACTTGGTACCCTTTCTTCTTGCAGTATCGCAGCCAACAAAGGGCCTCCTCAATACCATCTTTTATCCTGTTATGTCTTCTGCCGGAGGTGAGATTTACGCCTACAATTGGCTCTGCTCCGAGTGCTTTACAAGCGTGCATAAACTCATCGAAGTTCATAAAGTTTTCATTGGTTTCCCACTTATCCGGTGCGACCCATGTGGCCTGGAACCTGCCTCTTTTTAGGGCAGAGCCGTGTTTTTCTTTCGGGTCCCAGATATCCTCATAGCCGTTTACTCCCGGATGCTCCCAGTGAAAGAACGATGTTTCCTCTCCCCCAGGGTATCGAAGCGACCCGATTCCGGATTTTTTGAGTTTTGACAATAAGTCGTACTTTTCCCAGATTTCGTCCGTGGTATTGAAATAACTCAGATTGATTCCCAGAAAACCGTTTGGAACATTGTGTAGTTTTTTACTTTCATGAACCGTTACGGTAACACTCCTCTCGGGGGTAGAGTAGAACTTATCGAGCTGTTCGGCCACCGTAGGTTCGAATTCTTCTCCTTCGGCATAAGCAAATGAAGCTGCCCCAAGCATTAAGGCATATAGCAATATATAAGAAATGCTTTTCATAACACATTCCTTTGCATTGAGTATCAGTTATTCACGGAGACCACGCCTCGTCTTTCTTCGAGTTTCTGACGAGTCTCAGCCGCGCGTTTAGCTGTGATTGGGTAGAATTTCAAAGCCACAATGGCAAATACCGCGGTAATTGCCGGCGCACCTGCAAGGAAAAGCCGCATTATAGTAAATGTTTTCGGGTCCTGATTACCCCCAAGCTCACTGTTGTAACCGGACAACCATATGGTTAAGCCAACACCTATCGCAGAAAGCGACCAGGCCGTTTTTTCGAGCCAGGAGAATACCGCACCAAACATACCTTCCCTGCGTTTTCCATAGCGCAATTCATCTTCATCACAGATATCCGCCATCATTGATGCCAGCATAATTTTTACTGCAACCCACATCGGGCCGCACAGGATTGGGTCAATCAGTATAACAGGGTCAATTGCAATTGGGCCGAGATAGAAAATCGTATGGCCCGGCTGAAAAATAAACCACTTCATAATTCCGCCAAAAACCGTCAGCCCGTAAACAAAGTAGAGGGAACCCTTTTTGCCTAATTTGCCGGCAAGGAAAGTTATAACCGGAATGGATGCGAATCCGACAATGGCATAACCGGACGAAAGCAGTCCTTTCCAGATGCTGCCAAGTGTAATGTCACCGTCTGCCATATAGTAGGTCATTACAAGATGGTCCATATTCATAGCCAAAACACCAGCGAGGACATTGAGAATAATGATGCTGACCAGAATCATAAACGGACGACTGCTGAATGCTTCTTTGCAGCTTTGCAGCAACTTAACTTTTTCCTG
>CAZUTR010000281.1:0-3588 GCA_964623545.1 uncultured Pirellulales bacterium
TGTCTCGATTCCCCCTGCTGCCTTAAGCAGCAGTTTCCCCCTTTCATCCAGACCGAGAACCGCCGTTTTTAATTTATCTTCACTCATCTTCTGATTTGCATATATTATCTATACATTTTTCCCACAGCATTTTTTATATTTTTTCCCGCTGCCGCAGGGGCAGGGGTCATTTCGTCCGACCTTGGGCTGTTCCAGCCGGATTTGCTTTACCTTCACTTCGCCCTGCGGTGCCTGTGCAGCTGCCCGCTGCCGCTCAGCCATCGCAAACTGACCAACCTCATCATGTGCTGTTTGACTTACACGCCAAACGCTTCTGGCCCTGGCACCGGCCTCCAGATGAACTTTGAAGACGATGTCCGTTACACGGTCCTCGATTGTCTCGAGCATCTCATTGAACAACCGAAAGCCCTCGCGTTTGTACTCGGTCTTCGGGTCCTTCTCAGCAAAGCCCCGCATCCACACATTGCTCTTCAGATGGTCCATCGCATACAGATGGTCCTTCCAGGCACTGTCATATACCTGAACGAGGACATACTTTTCAAGCTCGGTTAATTCCTTGCGCAGATACTCTTTTGCCTCAATACGGAGCTGCTCATTTATTTCTTCGCCCTCACCGAGTTGTTCTTCGCTTAGTGACGTTTCGAACCTTTCATTGGCCCAGCTTACCAGCTCTGCTTTATTTGACTTGTTGATTCTCTCGGCAATCTCTTCATCTAGTTGTCCGTTGTTATAGCTTTGACTTAATTCAAGCAGTTGATTGTGAAGTTGCCGGGGCTTTATATTCGCTAACCGCTCTGCTGAAAAATCAGCCTTGAATTTCTTGTTCGCCCAATCAGCCAGCGACTCAAAGGCGTATACGTTAGGCCCCTGCGGCCCATAGACCATATTCATTGCGAATTCAACTGGGTATTCAATCTCTTTTTGTTTGTACTTGGCTGCTGACTTTTCTACGATAAGCTCACGGGCTTGTGAGGCGTTTAAGCCAGCTAGTTCGCTGGCTTGGAGCTTTATATCGAATTTTGCACGCGTCCATTCAACGATGCGCCGAACAGCAAAATCCTTCTTCATAAAATCATTCAGTTGCGAACAATCTTTTTTATCGATTTGCTCGGCAGCGGCGGCAATTAACTGTTCTTGGATTTCTTCCGGCTCCAGCTCTTTAACTTTAGCGGGACTCAAACTTACTCGAAAAGAGCTCATCGCCCATTTACACAAACCTGAGATGTCCCACGTACTCTCGTCCTCATAGTCTTCCAGATACTCACCGAGTGATAATGTAATGTTATTTTCAGCAATTTCTTTTGCCTTTTCCTTAATCAGTTTCTCAATCTCAACCACTTTGCTGTTGCTAATATCCGATATTCTCAAATCAACGCCGAAGTTTGTCCTCGCCCAATCGACGATGCATTCAAGGGGGTATTTTTCGTTAAGAATAGTTTCGCAGTTTTGCTCCACAGCGTTTTCAATCATCTCCTGGATAATTTCCTTGAGACCTTTGCCTGCCAAAATCTGGCGTCTACGAGAATAGAAAATCTTACGCTGATAGTCCATTACATCATCGTATTCGAGAAGACTCTTTCGTATCTCGAAGTTTCGCTCTTCGACCTTTTTCTGCGCCTTTTCAATTCCCTTGCTTATTCGCTTGTGAGCTATGGGTAATCCTTCCTCCCAGCCAATCCACGAAAGCGCCTTGACTGTCCATTCCGGTGCAAATATACTCATCAGGTCGTCATCGAAGCTGAGGAAAAACTGGCTCGAGCCGGCGTCACCCTGTCTGCCGCACCTGCCCCGCAGCTGATTATCAATTCTTCTGGCCTCATGGCGCTCGGTTCCGAGAACGTGTAGACCGCCGATATTAGCTACGCCCGGCCCAAGTTTAATATCCGTACCCCGGCCGGCCATATTTGTTGCGATTGTAACATTGCCTCGCATCGACCCGTCGCGTCCTTTGTGCTGCTGTCCCGCTTTGGCAACAATCAAAGCTTCCCTCTCGTGGTGCTTGGCGTTAAGTAGTTCGTGTTCGAGGCCGTACTTTTTCTGCAGAGCCGCACTGAGCGATTCATTTTTTTCTACACTGACCGTCCCCACAAGCACCGGCCTGCCGGACGCACTAATCTCGTTTATCTCATCTGCAATCGCGTTGAATTTCTCCCCCAGCGACTTGTAAATCATGTCGTTCATATCATCTCGGATGCATGGCTCATTGGTCGGCATTATAACGACATCAAGCTTGTAGATATTCATAAACTCCTCAGCCTCGGTTGCAGCCGTGCCGGTCATTCCAGCTATCTGGTCATAGAGTTTGAAGAAATTCTGCAGTGTAATCGTGGCAAGTGTCTGCGTCTCCTCTTTTACAGTGACAGCTTCTTTTGCTTCGACAGCCTGGTGCAGACCGTCCGACCACTGTCGTCCGTGCATCAACCGGCCGGTGAACTCGTCAACGATGATGACCTTGCCGTCCATCACTACATAATCTTTCTCTCTCTCGAATGTCACGTGTGCCCGCAGACTCTGCTCCAGCAAATGCGGCCAGTCCATATTCGAACCGGTAAAGAAAGAACCTACACCCGCTATCTCTTGTGCCGCACCAACACCTTCATGGGTAAGATGCACAGCTTTTCTGTCGTGTTCCACTTCATAATATTCGGTTGCTCCGGCCAGCTTTGCCTGTGCGGCTTCATGGTCTCGGCGTGACTGCTCGATTGCCTTGTTGGCTTTTTCGATACGCTTGTTGTCCTTTGCTCTTTTTGCCTCAGCCAGTTCGCCCTGGGCGCTTGCCAGTGCCCGCTCGGCCGAATCAATCTGTTTTTTGGGTCGGTCGTAATTACTCTGCAGACTTATCAGCTTTCGTGAGACATCATCTGCTTTTGTGTATCTGGTGACATCGTCGAATGCCGGGCCGGATATAATCAAAGGCGTTCTCGCCTCATCAACCAAAATCGAATCGACCTCGTCGATTATCGCATACTCCAGCGACCCCTGGACCATCTGCTCTAATGACATTTTCATATTGTCACGAAGATAATCGAAACCGAACTCGTTATTGGTGCCGTATGTTATATCGCAGCCGTACTGATTTTTTCGCTCCTCGCCGACCGTGTCCATGTCCGCCTGAATTGCACCGACGGTCAGTCCCAGCGCATTGTAAATCGGCCCAATCCATTCTGCATCTCGTTTGGCTAAGTAATCGTTGACGGTAACGATGTGCACTTTCCTATCCGTCAGGTGAACTAAATAAGCTGCCAGAGTTGCTACTAATGTTTTTCCTTCGCCGGTTGCCATCTCGGCAATTTTGCCGTCGTAGAGAACATTGCCGCCGATAAGCTGAACATCAAAGTGCCGCATATCAACATTTCGTCTTGCCGCCTCACGAACCACCGCAAAGGCCTCAGGCAAAATATCTTCCGCTGTTGTTCCGGATTTGAGAGCAGATTTAAATTCTTCGGTTTTTGCTTTTAACGCTGCATCGTCGAGTCTTTTTACCTGGTCTTCAAATTCTCCTGCCCGCTGAGCGATTTCAGAATATGACTTGACCATCCGCTCATTGCGGGACCCGAAAACCTTTAAGAGAACTTTGCCCGCTTTATC
>CAZUTR010000282.1:0-3515 GCA_964623545.1 uncultured Pirellulales bacterium
CCATGGTCGACGGCATTTCTTAAAAGATGGACTAAGCCCTCACCTATTTCATCTATCACCGCTCTATCCAGCTCTATATCTGAACCTTTCAATTCCAAGTTCACTTGCTTTTTCTGGCTTTTTGCCAAATCCCTGACCATTCGGGGGAATCTGTCAAATACAAAGCCGATAGGCACCAGCCTTGACTGCATAACATTGTACTGCAGATCAGAGACCAACCTGCTCATGGTATCTACAGCAGCAGTAAGTTCCGGATTCTGGAGGTCTTCCTTGATACTATCCAGAGTCATCCTGTTAATCAGCAGCTCTTCCGCTAAATTCATAAGTAAGTCCAGCCGCTCGATTTTTACTTCGATGCTTTCAACCTTTGTGACCTCAGGTATAGCAGATTTGTCCACGTGATCGTACGTAGTCTGTTTCTGAGTAACGAGTGTTTGCAGTTTCCGCACTAATGCAGATGTGTCAAGCTCTTCAGCATCCGTGGATATCTCTTTTAAGCTCAATCCCAAGTTATCAAAACATTCAAAGAGTACATCAATACATTTATCCGGCTTAATCTTCTTCTTTTTTATTGCGTCCAGTACATCTTCGATTACGTGGCACAGCCTGGCTATATTGTTGTACTCCATCGTAGCTGCCATGCTCTTTAGGGTATGGACCTCATGAAAGATGGCGTTTAAAAACTCGGCCTTGGAGGGTTTTTTCTCGAGCTTGAGCAGAGACTTCTCCATCGAAGAGACATGCTCTTTGGCCTCACTTAGAAAAGTATCTTTATATTTGCTTAAATCTTCAGGCATAATTCCGTATCTCGTTGTTCGTATTTTGTATCTCGTCCATAGCAAACACACTCTATCATAGCGCTGGCTATTTCACTCGCAGGCAATACCTCATCGGCAAAACCCGCATCAATAACCGCTTTGGGCATACCAAATATCAACGAGGACTCATCCTGGACAATTGTTTTTCCGCCACATTCTTTAATAGCTCTCATTCCCTGGCGTCCATCGTGTCCCATTCCGCTCAGGATAACTCCAACAGCATTTGCACAACAGATTTTAGCCACTGATTCCATAACTAAATCAATTGAGGGGGTTAAGCTGTCATTCTTTGCCTCCTTGATACAGGGTGTAACCTCTCTGTTGGGCAGCGAGCCAAGTGTCATGTGAAACCCGCCGGGAGCAAGATAGACCTTACCGGCTTGAATAATCTCATTACTCTCTGCGACTTTCACTGTTAATTCACAGTCGCGATTTAAGCGTTCAGCTAAACTTTCCGTGAAAAACATGTTTGGCAAATGTTGAACAACGATTATGGGCGATGGAAAATCGGCGGGCAGAGATGGCAAAATTGACTCCAAGGTTTGCAGACCTCCCGTCGAGGCGCCGATAACAATAATCTTATTTACACCAACCAATCTACGTTTATGCTTTTTAGGCTTTTTGCGGGTGAGTGATTTGATCTTTTTGAGTTCAATCTTTGAAGCTGCTTTTACTTCTTCCAAGAGCTGATGCTTGACATTTTCTATGTTTAGCGACAACTCACCCGATGGTTTAAGAACAAAACCAACTGCTCCGGCATTAAGGCAGTCCATAGTGATATTAGCACCTTCTCTGCTATGAGCGGAAAGTATAACGCAAGGGGTGGGGCATTCAGTCATAATGTGCTTTAATGTAGTTAAGCCATCCCATCCAGGCATCATCAAATCCAGCGTAACACAATCAGGTCTGAGTTTAGTTATTTTAGTCACGACTTCTCTCCCATCTTTGGCAGTGTCGATTACCTCAATCTCAGGGTCTGAATTAAGCATATCCGATATTAGTGTTCTCATAAAAAGAGAATCATCAACTACAAGGACTTTTATGGACATAATTCAGCTCACAGTTTGGGCTTTATAGTTCGCGGTCTATGGCTTATTGACTATGAACTACACTTAGATATTTTTCCACCGTTTCAGCGACGAGTATTGCATCAAAAGGTTTCACAATATAATCCTTGGCGCCAAGCTTCTTGCATTCTCCAGTTATCGCATCTTGACCAACAGCGGTGATCATCACTACTTGAGCCTTAGGGTCTTTCTCCATGATACTACGAAGAACTTTTACTCCTTCTTCTTCGCCCCCGGGCATAATTATATCGAGCAGGACTAAATCTGGGTTTTCCTTCTCAAACTGCTCTAAGGCTTTAGCTCCTGAATCAGCCTCTATCACTTCGTACTGTTCAGATAAAATGTCCTTGAGTATCCTTCGCATAAAGAGTGAGTCATCGGCAATTAATATCTTACTCATAATAGTTCCTTTCTTATTGCGTATGCCACATTGCTTATTGTTCAATATGCGTCACTATTTCCGCCCCATTTCCACTTTTTCTCATCTACAGGTTTAGCGACTAACTGCCGGCCAGAGAGGGTTCCTTCTGCTCAATCTTTGGTTCTACGGTTTCGGCCTCTGCCTTTTCAGTTTTCGCCGAGACTTCGGCAGGCCTAGGCTCCTCCTTAATCTCTTGTCTTTTCTCGTCCGTGCGATGTCTTTGACTGAATTCACTCAATCTGGAGAGTTCTTCAGCGGATAGGACCTTACTCAGGTCAAGCAGAATTATAAGGCGATTTTCCAGGGTTATCACACCGCTGACATATTCCCTGTCTATTCGGGTTACTAGTTCCGGAGCTGATTTAATATCCGTTTCGGGTATTCTTAAGACCTCGGTAACTTCGTCAACTAAAAGGCCGAAGATATTCTTTTCCTGCTCAGTTATTACTATGTGTCTGTCTTCAACATCCCTTTTGATGGAAGGCAGGAAGAAACGTGCCTTAAGGTCTATTATCACCGGGATTTCGCCTCTTACATTACTTACGCCTTTAATAAAATCAGGGGAATCTGGTATTGGCGTGATAGTTCCTATCCTCATAATTTCCCTGACCTGATCTATATTTGTAGCAAATTCCTCATCTCCTAAATTAAAGACTATTAGCTCGACAATCTTAGCCTCTTTTTCAGCCAGTGCCCCTGCCTTTCTAAAAGCTTCGGGCGAAAGGCGGGGCTCCTGATTTGTATCTTTTGTTTTATCCGCCATATTTATATCCTCCTTTTATTTTGCTTCGCTCCTTATACAAACGAGCACAGACATTGCAACCGCTGAAAATGCTTAATTATCCACAGAACCCGCAAAAGCATTTTTTCTGGGCTATCTACTCTCTTTTGCCTTTCCAGCGGTTGCATCTGTGCCATTTGCAACTGTATTAATTTGCTGCCGTTGCGACTTCTTCAGCACTTATTTTAAACCCTTTCATTGCAGTTCTTAAGTCATCTGCTAAAGTAGCTAAGTTCTGGGCGGATGCAGTCATCTGCTGCATTGATGCTGTCTGCTGCTGTATAGAGGTGGACATCTGTCCCGCTCCCACGGCAGCCTGTTCGCTTGTTGTGGCTATCCCTTCAATGGTCTCTGCCACTTGCTGAGCACCTCCAGCCTGTTCAGTAGTTGCAGATGAGATTTCCTGAGCCTTAGCTGTAATCTCCTGG
>CAZUTR010000283.1:0-3504 GCA_964623545.1 uncultured Pirellulales bacterium
GGCTAAGGTCCTAAAGCTCCTGCAGGGTGTACCAAAAGAAAAAAGAACAGCGAGATTTATATGCCGTCTGTGCCTTGCTTGTCCTGAGCCTGTCGAAGGGGCAAGTCCAGAGAAGGTTTTAATAGAAACCGAAGGCAAGCTCAAAGGAATTATCGCTGAAAAGGAGAGCGGTAGCAATGGATTCGGTTACGACCCGATTTTTTTTGTGCCGCACCTGAATAAAACCGTTGCTCAGTTAACCGCTGATGAAAAAAACGCAATTTCTCACCGAGGCAATGCAATTCGTAAGCTAAAACCTTTGCTCGCCCAGCTCCTCGAAACAACGCGCCAGTAAAGCTAATAATATAATCGGCTTCATCCAGAGGATAACTCTCTGATACTCTTTGATACAGCTTTTGTCCATTAGGCAGATTGAACAAGAGGCATAACTTTTGGTATACTACTTTATAGAGGTGGACTTGATTATATTATGAAAAAACACCTGAGCTTCACATTAATAGAGCTTTTGGTGGTAATCGCTGTCATTGCGCTATTGATGGCGATTTTGCTACCGGCACTGAACCGGGCCAGAGAGCAGGGCAAACGGACGGTCTGTCTCAAAAATCTAAAGAACCTGACGCTGGCATGGATTATGTACGCCGATAATAACAATGACAAACTCGTTAACGGTGATGCGGAAGAATACGGTAATTTTGATGACGAGGATAGGATGTACGCTCCCGGGAAGGAGCATTATCATGAACTACCCTGGGTACGCAGGGATTGGTGGCCAGGTATGTCGATTACCGACAAAGAGCAGGCCATCAAGAATGGTACGCTGTTTCCGTATACGAAAGACATAAAGGTTTATAAGTGTCCGACAGGTCTTCGCGGAGAATTGCGCACGTACTCTTCGGTTGATGCTATGAATTGTGTAGTCATCACCGAGCCTGATGGTGGCGTTGGACCCGGGGCGGTACTGATTAAGAGAAGGACTCAGATTCGCAAGCCATACGAAAGGATTGTTTACCTCGATGATGGGGGCACTGGAGCTGCATCGCAGGGTGCCTGGACCTGTTATGTAAAGGAGGATAAGTGGTGGGACCCGCCTCCAATTCGACACGGCGTCGGAACAACATTTGCCTTTGCGGATGGACACAACGAATACTGGAAGTGGTTAGACAAACGAACACTCGAGTTTGGCGAGAAGGGACTAGCCCAATCCCAAGTGCAAGAAGGCAATAAGGATATCGAAAGGGCACAGGTCGGTGTGTGGGGCTCAGTGGCAGCGGCAAGATAAATTAACTACCCAAGCTCCGCTGTATATGCGTTTGTGGAACGCTTTATTGTTTTTTCTTGACATTCCTTAAGTGCACTCGTATTTGACCATTTCTAAATTTTATCCCGAGAAAAGCCGATGTGTAAACAGTAAAAGTGGTTTCTGTGCTAAAAACGAGGATTAAACCGAGTTTTATATGGCAAAATCAACCTCAGCTAAAAAATCTTTGGTGATTGTCGAGTCGCCCGCCAAGGCCAGAACAATCAATAAATATCTCGGCCCCGATTTTGAGATCAAGGCCTCGATGGGACACATCAGAGACCTGCCTTCCAAGGGAATAAACGTTGATATAGACAATGGTTTTACTCCCACTTATGAGATAGTCCCGGGGAGAAAACGCACAGTAACATCACTGAAAGCGGCGATGAAAAAATGTGACGGCTTATATCTCGCAACCGACCTCGACCGTGAAGGTGAGGCCATCGCCTGGCACTTGTCGCAACTGCTGGGCGTGCCGGACGAAAAGACTCATCGTGTTATCTTCAACGCTATAACTCAATCGGCCATCAAACAAGCATTCGCCGAGCCGGGCAAAATCGATACAGACAAGGTTAACGCCCAACAGGCAAGACGCATACTCGACAGAATCGTTGGATACAAAATAAGTCCCTTGCTCTGGAAGAAGGTTGCCGCTGGCCTTTCCGCCGGTCGCGTCCAGTCGGTCGCAGTCAAAATGGTGGTGGAAAAAGAGAGGGAAATCCGCAATTTCAACCGCGAAGAGTACTGGCTTATCCCCGCAGTTTTCAGCACCGATACAGACGCGGATTATCATCAGCAGTGGACAGATTTCATAAATACAAAAGATGAAAATGATAAACCCCCGAGTATCGCCGAGCAGAGCAAATGGTTGTCGGAACATAACGCCTTCAAGGCCGAGTTATACAAAATCGCAGACAAGAAGTTCCACGTATCCAAAGAGACCGAAGCCAATCGTGTTTTCGAGGCGCTAAAAAATGCGCAGTTTAAGCTGGCCGATATGCAAAAAAAGCAATCGACTTCTCGGCCTGCTGCGCCTTTTATAACTTCGACGCTGCAGCAGGCCGCGGCGAATCGACTGGGCTTCGCGACGAAAAGAACAATGATGGTCGCCCAGCAGTTGTACGAAGGTATCGACCTGGGCTCAATGGGTCGTCTGGGGCTAATTACTTATATGAGAACGGACAGTACGCATCTTTCAGGCGAGGCAATAACAGAGGCACGTAGCTACATCGACAGGCATTTCGGTAAAAACTATCTACCAGACAAAGCCAATGTTTATACATCAAAGAAAAATGCCCAGCAGGCACACGAAGCAATCCGCCCGACGGACGTGGACCTTGCACCGTCGGATGTAAAGCGCTTCCTGACGGATGAGCAGTTCAAACTCTATGATTTGATATGGCGACGTTTTATTGCCTGCCAGATGAAGCCCGCCAGTTGGGAGATTACTAATCTGGATATCGTTGCCGAAACATCCATCGGTCAGTGTCAGTACAAGGCAAGCGGGCGCATTCTGGTCTTCGACGGCTTTACAAAAGTCTGGTCAATTTCATCCAATGAACAGCAGCTTCCGGCAATAAAGTTTGGCCAGCGATTGGGTGTTGTTGATATCAAAGCTGAGCAGCATTTTACCAAACCGCCGGCCCGATATACCGAAAGCTCACTGGTCAAGGCGCTCGAGAAGGAGGGTATCGGCAGGCCGAGCACTTACGCTGCAATCATAAGTACTATTCAGGACCGAGGCTATGTCGAGCGAATTGACAAAAAATTCCACGCCACCGACCTTGGCGAGGTGGTAACCGACAAACTCAGCGAGTACTTTCCAAAAGTTATGGACATCGCGTTCACCAGATATATGGAAGAGCAGCTCGACAAGATAGAAGAGCAACACATCGACTGGATAGGAGTTTTAAGAGAGTTTTATGGTCCTTTCGAAAAGAACCTCGAAATAGCCACCGAGCAAATGAAACACGCCAAGGCCGAGGTCTTTCCCAGCGAATACAAATGCCCGGATTGTGGTCAGCCGATGGTCTATAGATTCGGCAAAAACGGGAAATTTCTGAGCTGTTCTGCTTATCCGGAGTGTAAATTCGCCTGCCCATGTGATAAGGAAGGTAAGATGGTCGAAGAGAAAGTAAGCGAACACAAATGCCCCGTTTGCGGCAAACCAATGATTCATAAGCGCGGCCGATTCGGCCCGTTCCTGG
>CAZUTR010000284.1:0-3503 GCA_964623545.1 uncultured Pirellulales bacterium
GTGCATTTTCAATATTTCCGAGGCCAGACAGAGGCAGATAAATTCTATTGCCTTCTATAGTAAAACTGCTGCTTGAGCCATCCGTGCTTATATCTTGGATTTGTATGTTGGCACTATCTGATTTGCCAAATGTTGAAAAAGCCATACCTTGGGCTGTAGCTCTGTCTATAATGTAGTCAAGGTCGGCATTGATTAAAAGGATTCCATGGTTTTTTAGTCCTTTTGATATAGACAGTTTTTCCTCTATTATTGTTTGAAGGTCTCCAAAGCCTTCGAGGTGAGCGGGATAAACGTTGGTTACAAGAGCGATATCCGGCAGGGCAATGTCTGTAAGGTAAGCAATCTCTCCCGGGCGGTTGCTACCAAGTTCAGCGATTACGATTTGGTCATCAGTTTCGGCACTGAGCAACGTTATCGGAAGACCTATATAATTATTGTAATTTTTTGGTGATTGTTTAGCCTTGTAATGTTTGCTCAGGACTTGATAAGTAATTTGCCTTGTCATTGTTTTGCCAACCGAGCCGGTTATTGCAATCACCTTGAAGCCCATTCGCCTACGATATTCCCTTGCAATATTCCCAAGGGCCTTGACGGGGTCCGCGACTTTAAGTACCGGCATGCCTGCAAACTTCTCTGCTTTACTGTTTGCGACAACCGCACAAGTAGCACCTTTATCAAGTGCCTCGGTGACGTAATCGTGGCCGTCAAAATTCTCGCCCTTTACAGCGAAAAAGCAGTTTTGGGGTTTCGTGGTTCGTGAATCAATACTTATACCAGTAAAAAAAGGCGCGTAACGCTCCTTTGGTTTGGTTTCAGCTTTTATTGTTTGTGCTAGGTCTATTATTGAGAAATTCTTCATACTCTTGTTTTCAGGCATTCGAGAGCAATGAGTTTATCATTAAAGTCGAGTCTCTGTTCTCCGATTATTTGATATGTCTCATGTCCCTTGCCGGCTATTAGTACAATATCATCTTTAGATGCGTTTTCAAGAGCCCACTCGATTGCTCTTTTCCTGTCCGGCTCGACAATAATCGTCTCTGCGACCGGATTTTCAAATCCTGTTACAATCTCGCCTATAATGAACTCGGGCTGTTCTGTTCTGGGATTATCGCTTGTAACAACTATAAAATCAGCCAGCCGCTCAGCTGCCTTGGCCATTTGCGGTCGTTTAGTTCTGTCTCTGTCTCCGCCACATCCAAAGACAACCGTGAGCCTGCCGTTGCATAACGCTCTTAAAGTTGCCAAAGTATTTTGTAAGGCATCGGCTGTATGTGCATAATCTATAAAAACCGAGAATTCGCCCTGCCAATCGATTTTTTCCAATCTTCCCGGAACCACCTTTAGGGACGACAGGCCGGCTGCTATTGTTCGCAAATCAAATCCAGCCGCGAGGCACAATCCGACCGCTGCAAGATGATTGCTGACATTATATCTGCCCAGCAAAGAACTCTCAACCTTTTGTGTTTTGCCGGCGTATTTCATCTGAAATACAGTTCCGTTTATATCCATCGATTCTATATGTGCTTCGATATCCGTTTTTTCTTCGACCGCATACCATAGAATTTTTGCTTGTGTTTTTTTGGCTATTTGTAATGCGTGTGGCGACTGTTTGTTTAGAATGGCAGTCGAGTCTGGCCGGAGACTCTCAAACAGCAAGCTCTTGGCCAACAGGTAGTTTTCTGTAGTTTTATGATAGTCCAAATGGTCGCCGGTCAGGTTGGTAAATGCAGCAGCTTTAAAATTGATATTCGATAGGCGATTTTGAGAAAGAGCGTGACTACTGGCTTCGATGACCATATATTTTGTGCCGGCTTTCAGCATCTGTGATTGTGTTTCAGCGACAGTCAGGCAGTCCGGCGTTGTCAGGTTTGCTTGGAGAGCATTTCCTGAACCGGTGTCATAAAAGATTGTCCCGAGCAGACCGCACTTTTCGCCGGCAGTTTGTATGCATGAGCGAACAAGAAGAGCAACGGTGGTTTTGCCATTTGTGCCGGTGACTGCCAAGTTGATTAATTTTGAAGCAGGATTATTCCATCTTTTCTGTACCAAAGTTGCAGCGGCCTGACTTGAATCATCTACTTCGATAACCTCGACATCTTTATTTTCGCAGGGTTTTTGGCAAACGATGTACTTGGCTCCGTTGGTAACGGCTTGGCTAATAAAGTCGTGACCATCATACAAACTTCCCTTTATAGCTACAAAGATATCACCTGGTTTTACGAGACGTGAATCGACGCAAATCCGCACACCGTCTGCAGATATGCCCGGAGGTCCTTTATCGACTCCGTGGTTTTCTGAACCGACTAGTGCTAATAGCTGCTCGAAGGTCATGCGAACCTCTTCAAACAAGGTTTTTCAGTATGCTATATATCGCGATTTTTACGAAATGGCGACCCTGCTATTTTAGCTAAAATGAAGAATATTGCAATGGCACCGATTGCATATCAAAAAGGGAAAACATTTGCTGTTAATAATATGAATTGCTGTGTAAAATAATTATTTATATGTCAAATTATCGTGGTGAAGTTCACAGATTTGTGCATATATTATTGGAATGATTTCACTGGAAATTTATAGCGATACAGAGAAAGGATTTATGTTGTGAGAATACGACATTTAATTTGCATTTGTTTAATATTTTCAACAGTTGCCTTACAGCAGCCTCTACTGGGTGAAACTGAATATTATGCTGTATTGATTGCGGGCAAAAAAGTTGGTTACGCGATACGCAATCGCGTCGTAGAGGGCGAAAGGGTAACAACTACTGAAGAAATCAGTATGACAATCAGCAGACTTAATACACCAGTGACAATGAGGACAGTCGAAACCAGTGTTGAGACAACAGATGGCAAGCCGTTGAGTTTTGATAGCTTACAGGATATGAGCATAATGACAGTCAAAATCTCCGGCAATGTTGATGAGAAAGGAACAGTAAGTGCAATCACTTCATCGATGGGTTCTGAGCGAAAAATTACGCTTGAATGGCCGAGCGGAGTTATAATGGCTGAAGGGCTGCGCCTGCTGACACTGGAGAAGGGTCTCAAAGAGGGCACAAGCTACAAGGCTAAGTTATTCAGCCCTTCAATACTGCAAGTTATTGATGTCGAAGTAGGTATCGGCCCAAAGAAGAATATTGACCTGCTTGGGCGTGTAGTGCCTTTGACGGAAGTAATTTCCAAAATGACAATGCCGGACGGCAGTGTTATAACATCCACAAGTTATGTCAATCAGGACTTTAGAACCGAAAAGGATGGTTTTACAATTATGGGGATGCAGCTTGATATGATTGCCTGTTCAAAAGAGTTTGCGCTTGGCGATATTGATGTTTTGGAAATAGTTGACAGAATGTTTGTAGCCAGCCCCGAACCGATAGGAGATATGAACTCGGTCAAGTCAGTCGGTTATTACTTAAGAGTGGTGGATAAAAGCGCTGAGTTGAAAGTGCCGGCGGGCGACAATCAACGAGTACGACGTCTTGATAATGGAGAGTTGATTGTGGTTGT
>CAZUTR010000285.1:0-3500 GCA_964623545.1 uncultured Pirellulales bacterium
TTTATGATGTTTATATCAGGGACGAGGATAGGTAGGTGGAGGAGCCACATATCAAGATTTTTATCAAAATAAAGATATTAATCTTATTTTTCAAAAAAAGAGCGAAGTAAAGGAATGAAATGATGAGAGGTCCAATTATTACTTCGGTAATGGCAATAGTATTACTAACTTCATCAGTAGCTACAGCCTCTGTTGTTCAGTTAACATCCCCTGCGGAGTTTATTTATCCTACTACAACAATTGGCTTTGATGATGGGCCAAGTGACACAATTGCTAATACACGCTACCTTGCTCTGGGTGTCGAATTCTCAAGAGATGACGGTTTTGTAGTTCCCATTTCGAATTGGCAAGCGCTTGGACGAACTACAACTTCAAATCCAAACACCATTGGAACAATCAGTGGTACTTTTGAGGGCGAGTATGTGCCCACTTGGGTTATGCACCTAAATGCAACTTTTTCATTTCCGATTTACGAGTTAGGGGCATTCTTTGGAAATGACCAGGGATTCGGTGGGTATAGCATGACAACACTTTCAGTCTTCGACTCTGATGGTGGGCCTTTGGGTTCCGTTTCGGTGCAAACCAACAATAATACGAGTGTAGACCAGTTTATCGGTCTGCGGAGCGATGTGCCGATTTATTCAGCTCGATTCGAAAATAACGGTACTCGGTTGGCCCTCTGTCTCGATGATATGACCTTTGCAGTGCCTGAGCCCGCCTCAGTTTTATTGCTCGGTCTCGGCGGCCTGGCTTTACTAAAAAAACGCAAAATATAGATTATAGCGGGTGCTTTGGGGGATGGTGAACGGGAGAGACTTCTCTTCTAAGCACCCGTTTGTTATTTGCAGAAGAATCTTTTAGTTTTGCATCTATCTTAGCTTTGCTGTATTTAGCGTTTCCTTATTAGCATCATCTATGCACAAAAGCCGAGTAGGCGTAAAAGGATTTGGACACCAAACAAGGCTGAGATTCTAAACAGGGGGGAATAATTTTTTATCAGAATTTACTTGACATTTCTACATGAGTACATATAATTTCCTTTTGTTAAGGATGGTGATGGAAAGACTTGGAGGTCTCATTTCAAGCTTTCCCCTGTAAAAAAAGCTTTTGCTTTTCATTTCAAGGATGATCAATGTCAAGTGAACGGATTCTATACCGGAAAAGGTATATCATTATGAAGAGAACAAGGATGGAAAGAGTAGAAATGTAAAGTATATCCTTCCAAAGCAGGCCCTTTGACCTTTTCCTATTCCAAGCAGCCTTTGCAGCAATAAGGAACTTAATAGATGTGGTAATTAAAGGATTTATATTTTATACGAAAATTATCTTCGGTGAACAGCTTTTGACATTTTAAGAAATTTCTTTAAGTGAATTATTTTATTTAATTACATCAAGGAGTGTGGGTGACAAAGATTCCATGGAGGGAGCCACACATCTTTTTGCCACTACTCTTAGTGTGCGCACAGATTTATGTGCAGAAGGATTCGAAATGAAAGTTTAAGGAGAACAAAAATGAAAAAATTATTAATTGTTATGATTTTGGTTTTGGGCACCATTGCGTTAGCCGAGGACTTAAATCCACCGGAATGGCGTGGGGGGTCCAGCAGCACTTTTCAGCTATGGGAGTTTTCAACGCCCGAGACTTTACTGCAACCCGATGCTCTTGACAATCCTTACGGCGTCCCAGTTATGGATGTGGTTCCAATAGGCGATTGGTTCCCTGAAGTTGAAGGACGCTTGGGTGTGAAGGCTCTGTCGGGTGAGATAGACATTTACATCCCTAACTGTCCCTTAATCAGTGGGTGGAAGGATATCCTGATCCAGTTTACGTGGAAGCCTGCGGGTGAGACCGATTTCTTGTGGGATGATGAACCGCTCGTCGGCGTTAAACCGAGCATTGGTCAATATGAGTTGAGCATGGTTAGCACGAGCGAGGACTTGGGAAATGGCTGGATGTATTCGCTGTACGAAATTAAGGTTATCCCTAACCCGCCGTCGGAATGGATTGCTATCAAGGGCGACATCTTTGTTGACAAATTAATCGTCGATACTCAGTGTATCCCTGAGCCGTTTTCATTTGCTCTGCTCGGCTTAGGTGCAGTGGCACTGCTGAGAAAACGCAAAATATAGAATATAGCGGGTGCTTTGGGGGAGCGGTGAAAGGGAGAGCCTTCTCTGCCTCTTTAGCACCCGTTTTTTATTTGCAGAAGAATCTATTGTTTTAACTTGTCTTGGGAAGTGGTGTTTTTGGGACACCAAACAAGTTTCAGATTCTAAATAGGGGGGTATAATTTTTTACAAGAATAGCCTTGACATTTCCGTATGAGTATATATAGTTATTTCTTATTGGATAGTGATGGGAAGACTTGGAGGTTTCAATGCAAGCTTTCCTCACAAACTACGATAAAAACGGATTTTTTTGGAGGATTAGATATGAGAAGCCATTTTTTATTCTCACTGTTGGTGGTACATCTACTTACAGTGCAGGTTTTGGCCATGGATGTTAATGTTGCGGTAGTTCACATAGGTGCGGTCGATGAATTTTCTGCTGTTGACTATCCTGAATATCTCGAAGATTACGGGATTCAAAATGCCATCGATTTCCTGGTGGACGATGGAAGATTCGGTACAGAAGTCCCAGACATAGATGTGGACCAGGAGGGAGTTCCGGATTTAAACGAACTTGCGCCCTACGATGCGATTATGGTGGTTACGGACGCCTGGGGACCAAATTCTCCAGAGCCTCCGGAAGATTTTACCGGAGGTGGTCTTGGTACACAGCTTGGCAATGTTCTGGACGACTACGTACTCGACGGAGGCAGGGTTGTTTTTACGGCATTTTGTGGCGACGTAAACCACGGTATCGACGGAGATATTTTAGATCTTGCGCCATATGTGCCTCAGGGCGTTAATGTTAATGAGCCAAGTTGTCTGGATATGGACGATGCTAATCTCGCACATCCGGTCTATGAGAATGTCTCGTGCTTTTGTCCCTTATTTTCAAGCGAGATTAATCTGCATGCACCGACTGGCGAGCGTTTGGGACGATTCTTGAATGGTGAGGAGTGCGTCTTGACGACTGCTTCTGATTCCGTAGTCGGTGCCGATGCCATTATGTTCATAAATGGCTATCCGGGTACCCTGGACGATATCAACAATGTCGAATGCCCGGATTTCGAGGTGCTCTTTGCCAATGCTTTAGCTCTTTCGAAAGTTCCTTCTACAAACCAGATTCCTTACGCCAATGCCGGACCTGACCAGACGGTTTATGCCTGGATTGACGGGATAGCGGAGGTAACACTTGATGGTTCGGATTCAAATGACCCGGATGGCGATGAACTTAGTTTTCTTTGGTTTTGGACAGTTGACAGCAACACGTACGAGGCAAATGGTGTTAATCCTGTGATTGAATTACCGGTTGGTGAGCATACGATTGGATTAATTGTCAATGATGGCTTGGAGGATTCCGAGCCGGATTATGTTGATGTAACTGTAATCAA
>CAZUTR010000286.1:0-3428 GCA_964623545.1 uncultured Pirellulales bacterium
TGAAACTTACTTCGAAGGAAAATGAGCGACTGAGCAGAATGATAGATAATTTCCTCACGTTTTCGAGAATGGAACGTAACAAAAAGGCATTTGATATACTACAAACCGACCCTGTTTCAATTGTCAATGATGCCGCAGAAGTTGTTGGGACAAAGTTCAGAACGGGCGATTGCCAGTTCAGTGTCGAGATTGACGAAAATCTTCTCGATATCCAGGCCGACCACGATGCGATTGTAACTGTCCTGGTAAACCTGCTGGACAATGCGTATAAATATTCTTATGATAGCAAGCAAATTGTACTAAAGGTTTTTACCGAGCAAAACCATGTTTGTTTTCAGGTTATTGACAACGGTGTTGGGATGTCACGACGGGCAGTGAAAAGAATATTTAACAAATTTTATCAGGTTGATAGAAGTCTTTCGCGGCGGGCTGAAGGCTGCGGCCTGGGACTCAGTATTGTTAAGTTTATTGTTGATGCGCATAAGGGCTCAATTACAGTTGAGAGCAGACCTGACAAGGGAAGCATATTCACAATGAAACTGCCGATGGCCAACCGAGTCGTTAATGGAGGGCTGACACAGTGAGAAGTGTCCTTATTGTTGAAGATGACCCCACTATGCTGCGTGGATTAGAAGATAATTTTGCAATCAAGGGTTACACTGTCACAACTGCCCGTGATGGTGAGCAGGGCAAAAAAGCTGCCCTGCAGAATACTCCCGACCTTGTAATTCTCGATATAATGTTGCCAGGGATTAACGGCTACGAATTGTGCGGCATTCTGCGTGAGAAAAAACTTGATATGCCAATAATAATGGTTACTGCCAAGGACCAGGAATCTGACATCGTCCTGGGATTAAATCTTGGGGCAGACGACTATGTGACCAAACCTTTTAGTATAAAAGAGCTGCTCGCTCGGGCCGAAGCTTTAATGCGGCGCATGGGTCGGACGGAGCCTGATATTTACGAGTTCGCAGATTTCAGGCTTGATATAACAACCGGCACCCTCACAAAAAATGACCAGACCGTCAAGCTCGGTCCAAAGGAGTATAAAATCCTTCATCTTTTGGTTCGAAAACAAGGTTGTGTACTGACGCAGGATGAAATACTAAACGCCGCTTGCGGATACACACACTTTATTTCTTCGAGGAGTATCGATAAATTTGTCAATTCGATTAAAAGTAAGATAGAACCTGACCCCGACAATCCGATATATATTCACACAATAGCTGGAGTCGGCTATAAATTCGAACCAATAGGGACAAATGGAAACCATCTTAATAATTGAAGACGACCCCACAATGCTGCGGGGACTGAAAGATAATTTTGAATTCAAGGGCTACAATGTAATAACCGCATCTGAAGGCGAGAAAGGCTTGAACGCGGCCCTCGATGCTAAACCGGATTTGATTCTTCTCGATATCATGCTGCCCAAAATTAATGGCTATGAAATATGCCGTCTTGTCCGAAAGGAAAATCTTGATATGCCCATAATAATGCTCACCGCCAAAGGTGAAGAATCGGATGTGGTGCTCGGCCTGAATCTCGGAGCCGATGATTATGTCACCAAACCCTTTAGTATTAAGGAGCTGCTCGCAAGGGTCGAGGCATTCATGAGACGCTCAAGACAGACGGAAAAAGATGTATATGAGTTTGACGATTATTACCTCGACTTGAATTCAAGAAAGTTGAAACGCCGGGGAAAAGAAATAAAACTCTCACCAAAAGAATTCAATCTCCTCGAATACTTTGTAAAAAGACAAGGTCGTGCCCTTACGCGCGACGAGATACTAAATAAGGTTTGGGGCTACGATTGTATCGTAACTCCGCGAAGTATCGACCGTTTTGTTACAACCTTGAGAAACAAAATCGAGCCGAAGCCGCACAAGCCCATTTTCATACATACCATTCGAGAGATTGGTTACAGATTCGAACCTCCCGAAGCAAATCAGTAATTGCTAAAATACTTTTTTTCATATATAACAGAAAAAATGAAAAGGATTATCGATGTCAGTACGGGAGAAGTTCAGCTTGGTGGTGAAAAAATAATCCTGAGGTCCACCGCTATTGGCTCATGTATTGTTATTGCCGCCTTCGATTTTAAGAAAAAGGTGGGTGCGCTCGCGCATATTATGCTTCCCGGTCGTGCGCCGCAGAACAACTCAGATAAAACGAAGTATGCCGCTGATGCCATAGACCAGATGCTTCAAGGAATGACCCAGGCGGGAGCAAACAAAGGTGACATCGAGGTATGTCTGGTCGGCGCAGGAAATGTGCTCGAAGAAAAAGATGATACCATTTGTGAGCAGAATATCGAATCGACCACTCAGCTTCTGCGCCAAAGGCAAATACCTATAAGAGCTTCGGTGCTCGGCGGCACAGAAAGAAAAAGCATATCTTTGGACATTACGGGCTGCAAGGTTTTTTATACTGAGGGAGATGGAGACGAAAAGCTATTGTGGCAATTGGGAACGACCGACTGATAAGCCGACAGTGTTTGAATTACTTTGGTTGCAAATGTTTTTCTATCGCTTTTATTAAGACCTCGTCATCTATAGGTTTGGGGATGTAATCTGTAAAGCCGTGGGCCAGCAGCGCATCGCGGTCGTCTTTCATCACTTTAGCGGTCAGCGCTATAATCGGAACCGTGATTCCTGTGCTCTTTTGTATAATTTCGTCGAAAGCCTCGTATCCGCTCATCGAAGGCATCATAATATCCATCAAAACGATATCAGGCAAAACGGAAAAGTATTTCTCGACGGCCTCTTTGCCGTCCCTGGCAAATATCAGCTGATATCTCGAGTCGAGCATCATCTTAACGGCAGCCCTGCAAAACTCATCGTCCTCGGCCACCAGTATCTTTGGTAAGCTTTGTGAAATACCGGAACCAGAGGCGCCTTGTTTTGGCTTTGCCTCTGTATTGTTTTCTTCATTCTCTTGGCCTTCTGTTTTTGTAAATTTGTCAGCGACCTTAACCTGTTGTTTCTTCAGTGGTATGTAAAAAGTTATTGTTGTCCCTTGCCCCAGTTTGCTGTCGGCTTTTATTTCACCACCCAGCAGCTCCACCATTCTCTTACAAATTGTCAAGCCGAGGCCACTGCCCTGATATTCTCTCGTCATCGAGCCGTCCACCTGCATAAACTCTTCGAAAATGTGCTCAATGTGTTCTTTGTCTATGCCAATTCCGGTGTCTGAAACTTCGAAATACAAATCCTGTCGCTCAGAATAAACTCTAAGAACAATTTCACCATGTTCCGTGAATTTAACCGAATTGCTTATGATGTTTGTGAGAATTTCGTGCAGCTTTTCCGCATCTGAGATTATCATGGAGGGAACGAAGCTGCTTTTTTCGATAATGAATTTTACATTAGGATTGGTCTTGAGAGTATTGACCATACTCTGTATTCCGCCTAACAGCGCATCGAGTGAAA
>CAZUTR010000287.1:0-3424 GCA_964623545.1 uncultured Pirellulales bacterium
TCGATATCTGGGGTAATATTAATAAACTCTCGTCGTCCCCGTGTATTAAACCACAATTCTTTTCTGTAACTTACCATAGTTTTTGCTCCTGTAATTTATATTTCTTCCGCGATTGTAGCACTTTTTGCTCGATGCTGAAATAAACTCTTGAAAATTTCAATGTAGTCCATTATTTTATTCATTCTTTGAAAAGCGGTTTTCGGTGCGTAAACAGATTACTATTGTTGAAAATTATTCAACGCAATTTCTTTAATTTAGGGAAAGCAAATGAAAGACAAAAAAGCAGACCTGGCCGGTCCCGGTATAGGCAATTACACCGAATTGGAAAAAATCCTTCCGAAAGATTACACCTCTTTGCTGACACCAAAAGAAACCCAGCTTGCCACTTATGCCGTCAAAGATTATATCGAGGAAAATCTCTGCAAGGAGCTTAATCTGATTCGCGTCACCGTTCCTTTGATTGTAGATGTCGAAAGCGGCGTCAATGATTACCTCGACCGTGACGGCTCACGCACACCAATCGGCTTCCACATTTCAAATGACTACAACAAGAATCCCATCGATGCCGAGGTCGTCCAGGCAGCAACCAAATGGAAACGTATGGCCCTAAAGCAGTTCGGTATGAACACAGGTGAGGGTCTGCTTACGGATATGCGGGCAGTCCGAAAGGACTACTTCCTCGACCACGACCACAGCGCATACGTGGACCAGTGGGACTGGGAGTTGGCTATCACTGAAAAGCAGCGAAACTTGGAACTTTTACGCGAGGTTGTAAAGAAAATCTGGAAGGTCCTTAAAGGTGCCGAAATCCACGCTCAGGAGCTTTTCCCCCAGCTAAAATCCGACAAATACCCTGACCTTCCTGATGAGCTGACCTTCATTCACGCCGAGGAAATTCTTGAGCGTTTTCCCGATATGCCGCGCAAACAGCGAGAGACCACTATCGTGCAGGAATACCCCGCTATCTTTATAATCGGCATCGGCTGGACGCTAAAAGACGGCTACCCACACGAATTAAGGGCGGCAGATTACGATGACTGGGCCACCGAGACCACTTCTAAAAATGGAAAACCAATGCACGGCTTAAACGGAGATATTCTTGTCTGGAACCCGGTGACAAAACGCCGACACGAACTTACATCCATGGGGATACGCGTTAATGCTGATACACTTAAGAAACAGCTCGAAATTACAAACCAGCTTGATTTCTTAAAATTGCCATATCACCAGGCCATCGTCAACAACGAGATTCCCCTTAGCATTGGCGGAGGAATCGGCCAATCACGCACATTTATGCTTCTTTTGAAAAAAGCCCACATCGGCGAAGTCAGCGCCACCGTCTGGCCGAAGATTCTAAAGGATATGTGCAAAAAGAAAAATATCCATGTCATCGAATAGGATAATTAGTGGAAATTACTAATAGCTCCCAAGTAGTTTGTTGTAGATGGCCTCTATGTTGTTGACCATTGTTTCCGGTGCGAATTTTTCTTTCACGGATTCCCTGCCCTGTTGGCCGAGTTTTTCTCTTAACTGTTTATTTTCTATAAGTTCCGCACATGCTGCTGTAAGCTGCTCAACATTTTTCGGCTCGACCAATCTTCCGGTGTTTTCATTTACTACTTCCCTTGCGCCGTCAATATCGAATGATATAGCAGGTTTGCCACACAGCATTGCCTGCGGCAAAGTCCGCGCAAGACCCTCTCTTAGCGAGCAGTGCACAAGTATATCTGACGATTGTATCGTAAGCGGAATCTGACTTGGCGGCAAAAGGCCTGTAAATTTAATTCTGTCCTCTAATACTAATTGTTGAACCTGTTTCTTGAAGTGCTCCGCTAAGTTGCCATCGCCGACGAACAGCCAAATGACATTTTCAAATCGCTTACTAAGTTCTTTGGATGATTCGATAATGTATTTATGCCCTTTTAGCATAAACAGCCGGGCAATAGTAACAAGCACTATCGCATCTTCGCTGATTCCATACTTTTGTCGAAATTTATTTTTTTGTTCAATAGTAACAGACCATAGAAAATCATCTTCTTCGATAGCTGAGTAAGCGGTGACAAATTGCCCCTTTTCGCCTATACCCGCTGCCAGTGCTTGGTTTGTCATCGCATCGGCGACGCTGATAAAGAAATCCGTCCGCTTCGCAGCGGATTTCTCTATTGCAATATAAAACTTATTCAACCACTGACTCTGATATGGATGAAAAGCCAATCCGTGTATTGTATGTACTATCGCCGGCCTCTTGGGTTTTAGATTATAAGCCGCAAATCTGCCAAGAATCCCCGCCTTGGCTGAGTGTGTATGGACAATGTCAGGCTGGATTTGTGAAAGCAGCTTTTTGGTCTGAAAGTAGCCGGGCAAATCGTGCAATGGATTGATTTGGCGCCTGAGATTATCAAGGATAATAAATTTGAATTTTTGATTTTCCGCCTGTTCGTAAAGGTCGCCCTCCGGACCTAATGCCGGCCCCGTAATTAGCGTGACATTATGCCCTCGCTCAGCCAGCAGCTTACACGTTATCAGCGTGTTTTCCTGCGCCCCGCCTAAAATCAACCGTGTTATTATATGAACAATCTTCAATATTTAATCCACATCAAACATAATCCTTGTGCTGGTGCGATTGGCCCGGCTGCGGTACGGTCTCTTGCTTCGAGAATTTCGGTTATTTTTTCCGGCTGCCATCTACCTCGGCCAACCTCGACTAAAGTGCCGACGATATTTCGCACCATATTATATAAAAAACCATCGCCTTCGATATCTATGTATATCCACTTGTCCTCGGCTGTAACATTACACCTAAAAATAGTCCGTACGGTCTCTTCTCGCCTGTCTTTGGCGGTTGCGAAGGATTTGAAGTCTTTTGTTCCGATGAGCATTTTCGCCGCTCGGCTCATTGCCGCTTCGTCAAGTTTTTTCGGAATGTGCCAGCACTGATTTAACCTGAGGACCGGCCGGTGTCGACCGGTGTAAATCGTATAACGGTAGAGCTTGCTTTTCACATCGCCTAAAAGGTCGAATTTCGGCGGCGCTTCCTCGGCGGCTATAACAACGATGTTTGGCGGCAGCCGGTCGTTTATTGCCTGCGGGAAGTTCTCGGTAGGCACAGGCGAATCAATCTCGAAAAGTGCGACTTGGCCCAGCGCACTTACGCCAGCGTCTGTCCTGCTCGCACCATGGACGAAAGTTCTCACTCCGACGAGGTTCGACACGGCTTCGACAAGCTCGGCCTGGATGGTTCTCTTTCCAGGTTGTACCTGCCAGCCGCTATACCTGCTGCCGTCATACTGAACAGTGAGTTTTATCTTACGAACAGCCATTTCGGCTGATTATAGCAGCTTCTCCGCAATTTGCACAGCGTTCAGGGCCGCACCTTTGCGCAGCTGGTCACCGGCTACCCAGATATTTATCCCGCGATTTTCCG
>CAZUTR010000288.1:0-3408 GCA_964623545.1 uncultured Pirellulales bacterium
CTGGACCGGTGATAAATTTTGCTATAACAAACAAACTCGCTCTTTAGATTGCATATTTACATATAAGATTTTTCCAATTCAAATCAAAGCAAAAATTACCAAAATTTAAAAAATTATTAATTTTTTCTCGGACCACTTTTTCAAGTTCCCAGAACTATGGTAATCTGGGTAAATGTTTCAAACTTTTATAAGCAATTTTTCTATCAAGATAAGCAACATCCTACAGAAAGATGCATAATATCTACAAATTTAAGTACAACACTCACTTATGCCCATAAAGATAAATGGCAAAGCACAGGTATATCCGATATAAACACCAACTGAGAACAGGGGTCCTTAATTTCTAAATTCATTCTACAAACTACAAAATAGCTGTTTTTCTCTAAACAGACCGCTTTTTCAGGCCGAAAAATGGGATGTACGTTGTTTTTTTGCAACATCTAAACTTGATAGGGTATAAAGAATCTTTACTATGCGAGACAAAAGCATTCTTGTTATTGACAATGACAAAATTATCTTAGACTCTCTTTGCGAATTTCTATCGCTTGAAGGATTTCAAACCACAGGTGTTCAAAGCCTAAAGAGCGGCCTGACAGAACTGCAAAAGGAAAACTACTGTCTGGTTCTGGCAAATATTAATTTGCCGGATGGAGATGGCTTTGAGTTGCTTGATATAGTCAGCAAAGACCATCCGCAAACAGTCGTCATTCTTATAACCGACTACGGCACAATTGAAAGTGCTGTTAAAGCTATTAAAAAAGGTGCTTTCGATTATCTAACAAAACCAATCATTGATGATGAACTTCGCTTAGCTGTGGAAAGGGCTATCCAACAGCAAACACTCATCAGCGAAAACGAGATTTTGCGATTACAGCTCGAGCAACAATACCGACTTGAGAACATCATCAGCAATGATTACAAAATGGCAAAAATATTCGAATTAATCGAGGCTGTCGCCGATACCAAAACCACAATTCTTATGACCGGCCCATCAGGTACAGGTAAAAGTATTTTGGCGCGGGCAATTCACCATCGCTCCAGCCGAGACGGCAAAGCATTTGTAGAGGTTAGCTGCGGCGCATTGCCGGAGACGCTTCTTGAAAGTGAACTTTTCGGACATGTCAAGGGAGCATTTACCGGCGCAGTACATAATAAGAAAGGTAAATTCTTAGCCGCAGACGGAGGAACAATTTTTCTCGATGAAATCTCTAATGCTTCGCCAGGTCTTCAAGCGAAACTTCTGCGGATTATAGAGGACAGGCAATTCGAGCCGGTCGGTAGTAATAAAACCAGAACCGTTGATACGCGAATCATCCTCGCAACAAATCAGGACCTAAAAGAAGAAGTCAGGCAGGGAATATTCAGAGAAGATTTGTATTACCGGATAAATGTTGTAACGATAGACCTGCCGGCTTTGTGTGAGAGAGTGGGCGATGTGCAGCTTTTGGCACGCCATTTTCTGCGCTTATATTGTGCACAACACAACAAAGAAATGCTCGGCATTTCCGATGAGGTATTGGAATATTTAGAGCGTTACCCCTGGCCCGGCAATGTTCGAGAGCTGGAAAATGTAATCGAAAGGGCAGTCCTGCTAAGTAAAGAAAAATATATAATGCCCGAAGACCTTCCAAATACGATAACACAGGGCCAAAGACAAAAGCAAAAAGCATACAAAGCGATGAGCTTAAAGCAAGCCCTGGCTGAGCCGGAGAAAAACATAATTCGGCAGGCACTTAAAAGCCATCACTGGAACCGTCAGGAAACAGCAAAGGCACTGCAAATAAACCGTACAACCCTATTTAAGAAAATGAAACGCTACGGGCTTTATGACGAAGCTGAGCGATTAGGATTAACTTAAATTTATTCGGCTTTATCGCTGCGGATTCACATATTTTCATTACACACAAAGAGCTAATTTCCCTTTTTATCAGCTTTTTTGCTAATAATGCTTCAAGAACAGAAAAAAATCCCCCTCAGGGCGCGAGAATTAAGTTATTTTCTTGTAATAACAGGACTTATGGCAATGAAAGGTTAGAAACAAGCCAATTTATGTTAAAAAAACCCCTGCTTTTGAGAATAACCAAGGTTATGAAGCAAAGGCAGGGGTTGCAGAAAAATGAAAAAGAGCTTCTAATACACATTATAACACCTTTGCCGGTAAGGTCAATAAAAATATTGATGAATTAGCATTAATTTGTGAGTTTAAATTATCAGAATTAGGTGGGGCAAAAACCCACTTTTGCAGTTGTTTAGACAAGGATGAAAACAACAGTTTGTATTTTCGTGGTGCTTTTTATGGTTTTCGGCTGTGGTGGGCCAAGAGGGCCAGAGGGTCCTGCGGGGGAAGAAAAACGCGGTCACACAGGATTTCCGGTCAGAGTAGGAGTGCAGGATGATAAAGGTCTGCCAGTCGAATTGCAACTGGAAGATGATAGCCGGCTGCCCGTTGAATTAAAGGTAGAAGAAGATACACAGTTGCCTGTAAAGCTGGAAGTTGCGGATGATACACGACTACCAGTAGAAGTCAGGACTGACAAAAAAGGTTTAGCTGTAAGAGCAGAAGTTGTAGCGGAAAAACAGCTTCCGGTTGAAATAAGGGCGCAGCAAGGCGAAGAATTATCCGTAAAGGTGGGGCTGCCGGAGGTTCCACCGGCTGTTCTGCTAATTTCAGCAGTCGCAGTCGGTACCACATTTTTAGCTTCTATACTTGCGGCAATATCAGCCATCTGCGCATGGCGCGCGGCACATAACGCCAGATTAGCCGCTGAACATTACAACAAACAAAATAAGAGCTGATTTTACACATTCGCTAACAAAGGCAAAAAGTATAAATGGATGGGAGTTATGAAACACAATATTGATTTTGATATCGTTGTTATAGGCGGTGGGATTGTCGGTCTTGCATCAGCATATAAGATTGCTACAAAACACCCTAAAATTTCGATAGTGGTCCTTGAGAAAGAAGAACAACTTGCATCTCATCAAACGGGACATAATTCAGGTGTTATTCATTCAGGTTTGTATTACAGGCCGGGTTCGCAGAAGGCAAAAACATGCTTTGAGGGACGCAAAGAACTTATTGATTTTGCAAAGAGGCATAAAATACCGTACGAGATTTGTGGAAAAATAATTGTCGCAACCAGAAAAAAAGAGCTTTCGAACCTCGAATTAATCTACGACAACGGCTTTGCAAACAAAATCGAAGGAATCGAAAAGATTAGTTCCGATGAAATCAGACAGATTGAGCCGGAATGCGGCGGCATAGCGGGGATTAAAGTACCCTGCACAGGGATAATCGATTTTACAGAAGTCGCAAAGAAACTAGCAGAATTGATAGAGACCGAATCAAAGAACAGCAAGGTCCTAACATCGCATAAAGTCATCGGCTTCGACAGACACGATTTTTAT
>CAZUTR010000289.1:0-3404 GCA_964623545.1 uncultured Pirellulales bacterium
CAGATATGTACCCGCCGGAACCACCACCCGGCCGCCGCCTGCTTCATTTGCTGCCGATATCGCTTTGCTGAAAGCTTCGCTGCAATCCGCTTGTCCATCGCCTGTTGCACCATAATCTGTTATCTCAAAATCCCGGTCTTGGAACTGCGGCTCCTTAATCCCGGCTAAAATCCCATCAACCTGCTCCCAACTGACACTCACCTGCCTGCACTGAACAGCCAATAAACTCAGGCAGAGCAATATCACCGGGATACCGCCTCTGACAACTGATACAAGTGTTGAGTTCCTGGAATTTGTATGTTTCATAGAGAGCTCCTATATTGCCAATTTTTGTGTAAACAATAAAGCCAATCTATTATAATGTCAACGAGCATTACAGTTTTATGTTCGCTGACCGTTCGCTGAAAATTCTTTACTGCAAAACAAAGTTGCTTTAGTATATTGTTATGATAGAGAAGGTTGTATTTAAGGGTAAGCTTTGCCGGCGCTCGCAAATAACCGACGACCTGAACTACTGGTTGAGTAAAACACCCCGGGAGCGAATCGAGGCGGTAGAGCATTTAAGAAATCAGTATTATGGAAGTTCAGCCAGACTTCAAAGAGCTGCTCGAGTTATTAAACGCTCATAAAGCCGAATATATTATCGTCGGGGCTTACGCTCTTGCATTCCACGGCGCGCCTCGATTTACCGGCGACATCGATATTCTCGTAAAACCTGATTCTCAAAACGCCGGGAGGATTTTAGCCGCCCTTGAAGAATTCGGTTTCGGTTCTATGGATTTAGCTCAATCGGACTTTGAAGTACCTGATAAAGTCGTCCAGCTTGGCGTCGCACCTGTGCGTGTTGATTTAATCACCTCGCTTACAGGTGTTTCATGGCAGCAGGCTTTCTCAGGCAAAGTCAAGGCAACCTATGGCGATGTGCCTGTGTATTACTTAGGGCGTAAGGAATTCCTTTCTAACAGAAAGGCCTTAGGCAGAAAAAAAGACCTGGCGGACTTAGAGGCGCTTGGCGAAGATTAACGTGACAATCCAAAGAATTCTTAACGCTTTAAAAGAAACGCGGTAATTATGTCCTGTCTGTTCCTGAATCAAAATCCTCTGCTATAAACCTTTATTATGGATATGGTTGACAAGGAGCAATTCGAAACTGTTAATGAAGGCTTGTTGGTACGCGCACCGGCCAAGCTCAATTTGTCCCTGCTCATAGCGGGCAAACAACCGGACGGCTTTCACGAAATAGAGACCATAATGGCCAAGATTAACTTCTACGATGAGCTACTTATCCGGCAGGGAGTAAAAACCGGTATTGAACTTATCTGCGAAGGTCCAAACTGGGCGCCGCAGGGACAGGATAACCTCGCCTGGCAGGCGGCAGAACTGCTGCTGGATACTTTCGGGATTTCAGACAACATCAAAATCACTCTTACCAAAAATGTCCCCGCCGGTTCCGGACTGGGCTCAGCGAGCAGCGATGCGGCCGCAACTCTCGCAGGCCTAAACAGATACCTGGATTTGCAGTTACCGAATCAGCAGCTCGCAGAATTGGCCGTCAGATTGGGAGCGGATGCACCTTTCTTTTTAGCTGGACCCTTGGCTTTCTGTAGCGGAATAGGCGAAAAAATAAAAAAAATAGACAAAATTTTTGACTTTTCAGCCCTTTTAATCTTGCCTGACGTAAGTGTCTCTACCAAAAAGGTTTACGATAATTACTCACACGACCCGAACCTTTATAAAAAACTGGAAACTGAGATAAACCGACTGATTGAAAAAAACAGGATTGATTTAGTTTCGCAAATGTGCGCAAATATGTTGGAAAGTATTTGTTTCGGCTTACATAGAGAGATTGCAGAACTTAAGGAGAAAATTGAATTATTGGGAATAAAGCCTTTGTGCTTAAGCGGTAGTGGTTCGGCAATGTTTCACATTGCCAAAAGCACAAAGGCGAAAAAGTTGAGAGAGTTTCAGCACAAACTTGACGAAAAGTTCGGTTGCAAAAGCATTATCGTGAGCAACAACAGATGGTAAACTTATTAGAGAGGCAAAGAAAATGGAAATCACTGAAGTCAGAGTCAAACTTATAGACAACAAGGATGACAGGTTGAAAGCTTTTTGCTCGGTTACGATGGACAACGAGTTTGTGGTTCGTGACATAAAGGTCATCGAAGGAACAAACGGCTATTTCGTCGCTATGCCCTCACGCAAAATGAGCGACCACTGCGAAAAATGCGGGGGCAAAAACCATCTAAGAGCCAGATTCTGTAATAACTGCGGTGCAGCACTCGTTGAAAACCGGGCAAGAAAAGACACTAATGGAAGAATGAAATTGCACGCAGATATCGCTCATCCGATTAATGCAGAATGCAGACAAAGAATTCAGGAGAACGTAATATCGGCTTTCAAGCAGGAGCTGGAAAAATCAAAACAGCCCGGATATAAACCTCTCGAGATGGATGAGCCGGATGATGAAATTCCTGAAGTAGTATAGTAATCAAAGGGACGCTATTTTGTCCCGTTCGGTTAAATATTCACTTGTCAACGAGTCGCAAACAGCGAAGCAGACCGAGAAGCTAAGCTCAAAGTCAGTTGTGCTGGTCGAGTGGTTTCACAAAGTAAAAACAGAAACCTCCGTTCGACTTCTATGATTTGCATGTCAATAAAGAGTGTGAAGTTCCAGGTCTCTATTCTTTCACAGACATAGTGCGCTAATTTGATTAGGTACCTGTTGATGAACCTCCTCGAATGTCCGAAAAATCTTACGCGCTAAGGTCTTCGAGAACCCTCTCAAGAACTACATCTAATCGCTCATTGAGGTTGTATTCACCGTCGGTAAGCTGCCGGCGGACCTCGAGAACTCTTTGCCTGCTGCATTCTGGCAGCGATGCAATCCTCTTCAACACTATCCCGATCGGCGTAGTGTTCATATTATCGAGGATCTGCTCCATTAGCAAATCATCGTCCGCCGAGAGGCTTTCTCCTAATGGAACGGCTTGGCCATCTTGGTCTCCGAAGCAATCGTTTGGACCGAAATTTGTCATTCTATTTACCTTCATACTACATACCACGGCCGAAAATATCCGTATTTTCGACCTAATACCCGCAACCACTATATATTGTATGTCCCATAAATCCCTTTTGGGACCCCATGTGAGTTTCCAGTGTTGATATCGACAGAACTGGCTAAAAAACTTTAGAAAAGTTCGCTTTATACTTAACTTCAAAAATATTATAAAGTTACGTCGATTTAAGACAAAGTGCTGGATAACATCATGAAAATTCAGAATTAGAAAAAAACCTATTTTGACACGTGAATTTGGATTTTATAGACCATATAGGAAGGCTGGGCAATATACTATATATAGTGACAATAGAAATTCACAAAGATTAAAAGTACGGCAAACAAA
>CAZUTR010000290.1:0-3399 GCA_964623545.1 uncultured Pirellulales bacterium
ACAAGTACAATCCGCACATCGGGACATTTCTCGACAATCTTCTCCACCGCACTATTGGCACCGAGACTTTCAAGGTAACTGCGATATACCCGACCCGCAGGCCACAGTAAAAGATTGTCACCGCCCTTGAGACCTTCTATGGTCTCCTCCATTATCTTTTCTATTTCTTTTTTTGCTGCTGGGCCGTATGTAGCGATACTTGGTATTGTACGGACTCCCCATCGTTTCGCGAAGAATCTTATAAGCGGTCTATCAACCTGGTCCTGGTCGCCAAATCCTCTCGGTGCAAACTCGCCGCGCAGATAAGAATAGAGAATAACCGGGTCGATTAGCGCCGGATGGTTTGGCAAAAAAACAATTCCTTTTCTTCCCCCGGCCGAGATTGATTCCAGCCCGCTTATCTTAATATCATAGCGAAGCGACAATAACCATTGAGCCAGCGTTGTAACGATAAAATCAATCATTACTTCTCTTTCTTCGCAGAACAATGAACAACCATACTGCAGCTACCGCTGTCATTATGCCCTGGACGGCGAAGCAGTTACTTGGCTTAATACTCAACCGATTCAAAATGTAAAATACACCACCGGAGATTAGAATCCCGACAAAATCCGCAAAGCTCGATGCAGCTATTATTCTTCCCTTCTTATCTGCTGTGGGCCTTATCTGCACGAAGCTTGCTAACGGAACTGAGAAAATCCCACCAGCCGCACCGAGCAGGCCCAAAGCACATATAATTGTTGCCTTCCGAATAGATGTTGGAAGCTCCGGCACCAGCGCAACGCTGAACATACATACAGCAATTACACCTGCTGCAGGCCAAAGCACCCGATGCCATCTCTCGCCCTTTGCCAATTTCGTACAGAGAAGAGAACCCACTACAATACCTGCAAGCTCGATAACAACCAGCGCACTAGTAAGCGTATTGCTAAGGCCGAATTGAGCCAATCCCAACTGATTTATAACCTGAATCTCGAGCGAACCGATAAACCAGAAAAAGGCCTTCGCCGTTATCGAAATAACAAGCAATGAGTCTTTTCGCAAATGATACAAAATTCTCAAAGATTCCAAGGGCCCCGACCAGGGAAACCGTACCTTCGGCGAAGCCGCAGGGAATTTCGGCACACCGAAGCTCAAAATCACACCGATAACTGCTATACCCACAACAACACAAGACGCTACAAAGTACCCCATAGGCACATCACCCACAAGACCTTTAACATCTAATACTGGCCCCGCCAGTGCAATACCTGCTAAGATAGCTCCTGTGCTAATCATACGAATGATAGCATTTGCCGTTACTACATATTCAGCCGGATAGAGCTCCGGTATCGTTCCGCGAAGTGAAGGCCCGAACAGTGTTGACTGCAGTCCCATTATAAATAATGTCACCATTATCAATTGCCAGCTCAGAAAATAAATACCGAACGCCGCAAATATCATAGCCGTCAATTCCAGAAACTTTGATGCTATCACTATCGAACGTTTTGAGAATTTGTCCGCGCAGAAACCCGCCGCTGCTGCAAAAAGTATAAAAGGAAGTGTAAAAACTGCCGTGGCGAATCCCTGAAGATGCGACTTGTCTACCGCCACCGCTATAAGAAGTGCGCTTTGCCGAAAGAAGTTATCATTGAGAACCCCGGCGAAATACGTCGCCGCCATCGCTGCGAATTTGGCCCTCGCTTGTCTGATACGCCTCTTAAGCGACTCGTTCGAAGAACCGTCCATGCAACTCCTTTCGCAACTCCTGAAAAATAACCAATTTGACTGATATGTTAGCAGAAGTGACTGAGTCGGGCAACGAAAGTCTTGATTTTTGATTTGCTTGGACCGTTCCTCTAATATAAATCGCTGATTATTTCTTTATATCTTGAAGTCTTCTTATGACCTCAAGGCAAACTCTGCTGTTATGATAGGGTCCCTTCCACTCGGAGACTTTTAAATTACCTCTCTCAGAATCCCAAAACCATTCACCATATTCCGAGTCAACAATATGCTCCTGAATATATGCCCAGCTTCGCTGAGCGGATTCCAAATGATGCTCTTGTCCGCTGAGCTGGTAAGCATTAATCAAACCTACTACCGCCTCTGCCTGTGGCCACCAGTCTTTCTTGGGATTTATGATGCGACCACCTTCGGATTCATAGAAAAGACCTCCGTCGGTATCGAAGCCAATTTCACATACCGACTTGACCATCTTCATTGCTGTTGCTTGTATCTCTTTTATGATATGCTCATCACACAAAACTTCAGCCGCCTCACACAGCAGCCAGCTGCCCTCAATATCATGGCCCAATGACTCTATATTCTTGGTCGAAGTCCATTTCTCGTCGAAGAACAGCTCGAAATGATAAGTCTTTGAGTTAATGATATGTTTCTGGAAAATCTCAATAAGCTCTATCAATCTCGACTTTAGCTTTTCGTCTTTCCAGACACGGTACAGGTTTGTATACGCCTCCAGCAGGTGAAGATGCGTATTCATAGTCTTTTTCTCTTTCACGTCACCGCTTGCCAGCATTGCCTTTTCGGAAACCGACCAGTCCCGGGCGAACGTCTCGAAGTATCCTTTGTTCACATCATCGTGACAGTGTTTCTCTATCAGGTTAAAAATCTCCTTTGCCTTTTCTAACGCAGCGTTGTCTCCGGTTGCAAGGTAATACTCCACCAGGGCGTAAATGAGAAACGATTGGCCGTACACCTCTTTACTGTCGTCCTTCGCTTTGCCTGTGTTATCGAGCATCCAATACGCACCGCCATACTGCTTATCCCAAAAGTTTTGCATAAGATAATCATAAGCCCGCTTGGCCATCTGGATGTATTCATCGTTTTTCTTATATCGATAGGCCGCCGAGAACGTCCACAAAATCCTGGCATTTTGAACCAGTCCTTTTGGCCCATTCTTCTCAATGGTCCTGTCATTAGCCATCCTGCCGATAAAGCCGCCGTACTCATTGTCCTGACAATACTTAATCCAGAATCCGAGAATATTCTGTTCCAATTCGTTTTGTGCGCTTTTAAAAAAAATCTCGATTTGTCCTTTGTCAACCATCGCCTGTGTTCCTTTATTTTGTGCCTCGCCACCCGTTTTCTGTACATTTTCGGTACCGACTGTTGGCATTGCCATCAGTAGAAAAAACAGAGGCAGTGCAGCAAAAACATATCTTCTCATTTTTCAATCCTTCTCAAAATTCTAACTGATTTTTCTCGCCTGTTCTTAAGCGATTCGTTTGATATGTTAGCAAATGCAAATCAGCCAGACAATTCAATTTCACTGGTTTTTCTGCTGTTTTTAATCTGATTGTTGACAATAACTTCGTGATTTTTATACTAATGTTGTTAAAACCTTCGCGCCCGTAGCTCAATTGGATAGAGTCGCGGACTTCGAATCCGAAGGTTGCA
>CAZUTR010000291.1:0-3380 GCA_964623545.1 uncultured Pirellulales bacterium
TCAAATACCGTCACACAAACACCTATGCTCACATTCCAATATAACTACTGATAAACCTTAATAGCCCTCCAATTTATTGGGGGGCTAAATATAATATTGCTTAGCTTTGCTACGCTTATATGAGTATAAAACATTTAATATGTTGACGCAAGGGCTAAAAATCGGTATTTTTATATAAGATATGATTTGGGGCGATTAGCTCAGTTGGCTAGAGCGCCTGCTTTACACGCAGGAGGCCACAGGTTCGAGTCCTGTATCGCCCATTAAAGTAGTTGTTTTATCAAAAGAAATAAGGCCGTGGAGTTTTATGCTCACGGCCTTTTAATTACAGGAACAAATTAAGATTTATGCCTTTCGTTTTTTAAGCAAAGCCAAGCCACCGAGACAAGTTTTGAAATTGTAGCTGGTTTGGGCAGTCTGCTCACTTCAAAGCACCTTGATTTTAAAATGAGATAATGGTATAATATAAGATGTACAAGGCAGGTTTCCCCACAAAATGTATTTGAGCTGTTTTTGTATATGTTCATTTTGGACTGACAGCTTAAACAAATCGGGAGAAAAGAAGCAAATAGTAAAAATTCGGTATTATTTTGTTTTGGCTCTTTTAATAACTTTATTTGAGTGGAAATCGAGATGTTTATAATTTAGTAGCCACTCAGGAATAGGACGGATTATAAAATGGTAAAAACAAATAAAATAGGTCAAAAAATAGATAAGGTTAAGCTTGTCGGCAGATGGTGTGTTAACGCGGCCGGAATTGTAATATTAGTATTGTTTTTGTGGATGCTTTTTCTTTTTCTGAGTAATATCCTAGCTAGTATTTCGCCCGGATTAGGACGTAAGTGGACAAATAGGCTATTGTGTCAGAATAAATTGGACGGTCTTGGAAAAGCATTTTCTTTATACGCCCATGATAACGATGGTAAATATCCAACAGCAGATAAGTGGTGTGATTTGCTTATTAAATATGCTGATGTGATACCAAGGCAGTTTATTTGTATATCATCTGACGCCATAAGAGGGGAATCCAGTTATGCTTTAAATAAAAACATAGTTGGAATGAAGGTGTCGGATGTACCATCGGATGTTGTTCTTTTGTTTGAAACCAACTTTGGTAAAGACCCGAACGGCAGACAAGAACAGTTAGCTGACAGAGATTATTACAGGCACATCTACGGCAGCGGAACGCATTCAAGTTCGGAAAAAGTATATAGGCTCCGTTGGAATCAGTGTGGCGGGCCGGAGATTATTACTTTTAATAACCACGTAGGAAAGGGATGTAATGTTTTATTTAACGACGGAAATGTGGAATTCATCAGAGCAAGAGATATTGGCAAGCTAAGATGGAAGGTGGAGGAGAACGAAAACTAAAATCACGAAGTGGTGGAAAATGAAAAATACTGAAACAGAGAGGAAAGGAAGTGAATATTCGGCTTTTCAGAGCAGTGATCTGGCACAAGGATCACTGAAACTGGCTTTGTTTGTGATTGTGCTTTTCATACTGATAGTTTCTCTGGAACCACATTTCGGATATGTAGAGCTTCCTACAGTGCTTATTGTATTTGCAGTTCCAGGATGCGTTATGGGCATAATTGCATTTTTTATGATTTTATTCAGCGGTGGAAAGCAAAAGAAAATTTGTTCAGCAATAGCAGGCGTATTACTCAATGGATTGATAGTTGGGGTGCTTGTTGATGGTTTATATCGCGAGGAACGTCATCGAAACCAGTTAAGTCGGAGGAAGTGTTTAAAAAATTTACGGGAGCTTGGCTTAACGTTCTTGTTATACAGTAATAAATATGATGAGCAGTATCCAGAAGCAGATGAATGGTGCGATTTACTTATACAGTTTATGCGATATGATTACGCTGAAGAAAATTTTGTTTGCAGAGAAGCAAGGAGAGATGTGATGAGCGTAATAATTGACCCAGATATTGACCCTAATTATCCTCCCGGCTTGGAATTCTTATTTGAAGATAAAAAAGGGTATCTTCATTATGGAACTAAAGTATGTCATTACGCGATGAATCCTTATTGTAAGTATGACTCATTGCCGGATACAGTATTATTGTTTGAGACAGCCAATGGTGGTTGGAATCAGTATGGTGGTCCAGAGTTGATGACTTTTGAACGTCACGGCGGAATCGGATGTATTGTCCTCTTCAATGATATTTCCGCACAGTTTGTTGAAAAAAAAGATATTGGCAAGCTAAGATGGAAGGTGGAGGAGAGCGAAAACTAAAATCACAAAGTGGTAAAAAATGACGGATACTGAAACACAAAAAGAGAAGAGAGGAATTCTTTCCTGGGAGCCCCACCAACTGGCGCGTACATCGCTGATATTGGCTTTGCTTGTTTTTGGAATTTATATGCTCATAGGTTTAGTTCTGTGGTCTTCATCGGATTTTACGGTCAATGTATTTTTGGTTCTTATTTTTATATTTGCAGTACCAGGGTTTGTTATGGGCGTCATAGCATTTTTTAAGATTGTGTTCAGCCCGTATAAGTATAAGGGAATTATATCAGCAACGGTAGGGGTATTAATCAATGGTTTTTTTGCTGGGTTGCTTATTTTCGCATGCATAGTTGGCTGTATTTGGTGTTATAATCTTATCAGGGATGCAATACCATCTAAATTAGAAGGCAGATTAGATACACTTGTGAGTACTATGAGAGGGAGTTTTGACAGCTATGACCCCAACCAGGACGGAGTGCAAACTCTTGACTCCATTTTAAATGAAGTGGAAAATTATTCTGTGGGGATAGGTAACCTTCTTGATTTTATAAAAAAGGAAAGAATTGCGGACGCGAATGAATTACGGCCAGTCAAAAGTAGTAGAATAGTAGGATATCCTTACAGGTTTCCTTCTTCGGAACAGATGAGTATTAGAATCAAAAAGGTTTGTTATGCTATCTTCCTGGATCCCTCTAAAAAGTCTATTGGTAGATTGCAGTATCGTTTGAGAGAAGATATCAGTTACAAGATTCGGGGCCATGAAGGTGGCCGCAAGCTATGGTATAAGATTTGTGATTCATATGGCAGTGATGAATCGAGTAAGTTGGATCATGCTCTTGAAGATTACGCAAGGTGTAGCGTAAGTGTAGCAGTAGCTACAAAATCAATTGAATTAATAGAAGAAATGATGAAAAAAGATGCTTATAAAGATTCCAAACAATATGAAGGACTGATAAAGTATTTTAGTGAATTACTTGAATTTGAGACTGGTGAACAAAATAGGAATGAGCAGATTTTGCAAAAATATAAGGAACTTTTAGAACAAGATAGGCAGTCGGCAATTCCTCTCAACGATGGCTCCGTGCGGTATGTGTTGCCGGAGGAAGTTGGAAAATTGAAATGGAAGGTGAAAGAAATTAAAGAG
>CAZUTR010000292.1:0-3379 GCA_964623545.1 uncultured Pirellulales bacterium
CGACCGGCTTATCATCATCTTTACGAATAGGAGTAGTTTGTCCGAAGGCCGAGACAGAATTACTTCGAGCCTATCTTCAAAAGGTGCGAATGCCACAACAGGCTACGTCAAGCGAGCGAGACTATCTACTCGATTATCCTGGTTTCTTTGAAGCATATGGATTACCTCTTGAGCTTCCAGAACCCGACGCTTCTAGTTGGGTAAGCTGCCCGGAGCCGTCTAACAATGATCTACCTAAAGAATCGATTGAAGTAGCAAATAAAATCTGTATGTGCATTGAGGCTTTACATGCGACCTACGCGACACAATTGGTACTCATTTTCTTTCCTAAAAGATGGGCTCACTTGAGAGGATATAAGGACGAAAATGAGAACTTTGATGTTCATGATTTCGTAAAAGCGTTTTGCGTACAACGCGGTGTCTCTTCGCAGTTCTTGGAGCAGGATACACTATCGAACGCCTACCAATGTCGTGTTTGGTGGTGGCTTTCACTTGCCTTCTACGTGAAGGCGATGCGTACTCCCTGGGTACTGGAAACACTTGATGAGGATACTACTTATGTCGGCATTGGATTCAGCCTCGATCCCACTGCTAAGACAGGAAGCCACGTTATTCTTGGATGTAGCCACATCTATAACGCGCGAGGTGAGGGGCTCCAATACCGTCTGAGTAAGTTAGAAGATCCAATCATAAAACAAGGGAATCCTTATATGTCCCGTGATGATGCACGACGCACCGGTGAGAATATACGGCAACTCTTCTTTGATGCTCGATCGAAACTACCACGCCGCGTTGTAATTCACAAACGTACGCCTTTTTTACAAGTTGAGCGTGAGGGCCTTATGGGTGGACTCAGCGGTATACAGAATGTGGACCTATTGGAGATACAAGTAGACGATGCATTGCGTTATGTTGCATCGGTTCAAAATCCAGACGGCTCCCTAAATGAGGACAACTACCCTGTTCGTCGGGGCACGACATTGAAACTTGATGATTACACGGCTCTTCTTTGGGTCCACGGAGCTACAGACGCTCTCAATCCAACTCTTAGATACTATCAAGGGAAACGTCGTATACCTGCTCCACTTGTTCTCCGCCGACATGTAGGTAATACAGACTTAACTCAAATTTCCAGTGAGGTACTAGGGCTATCTAAAATGGACTGGAATTCTTTCGATCTATACACCAAACTCCCGGCAACACTACAGTCATCTGGTGAAATTGCTCGCATAGGCTCTCTACTGCAGCCTTTCGGAACCTCTTCATATGACTATAGGTTATTCATCTGATTCGGTTAAAGAGTATAATGAGTAGTTATTTGAAGACCACACCTAATGTACACCACGATGCTGCATAATTATCGCTGGACTTGACGCCTTCTCGCTCCCTTCGGTCGCTACGAGGGCGCAAGTCAGTTTAGCGTTATGTGCTTTTCTCAAGATATGCTTTCAGTTCTTTAACTAAATTTTCAGCCTCATCTTTTGAAAGATATGGGACCTTAATGGTTCGTGCCCAAAAAAAGCTTTTACCAGTTATCTCGGATACCTTCCGAAATGGCATGGCTTTTATCGTTTCATCTTTCTTTGGAATTGGGGTTATGAATTCTACATCTCGGTACAAAGTTTCTTCATCCGGTACTTTTATATCGCCTTTTTTAACTTTTGCAGCTGCGACCAAACCTGCCCATTTGTGTGAAAAAAATATTACGTCACTTGGATGTACGTATTCAACGAACCGCTTTGCGTCTCCGAAGGCTGCAACACGGCTATTTTCCATCATGTACCAGATTGAATCTTCGTCCCAGCTTCTGTTAGTGTCAAACAAGACGCCTTTAATATCGCATGGATTCTTGTGTTTATCATAGGGCAAGGCAAAGAATTCAAAATATTTTTCACCGACCAATTCATAGATGCGATATGGCAAGAACTCAATTGAAATTCCTTGCTTTTTCCAATAGTCAACTGCGTTTATAAGACTACCATCCGCAGCGCTCCCAATTACGATTAGGTGCTGTTTATTGTTTATTTCTTTTGCATCCAGCGCGTGTTCAAGATAGAATGCCTCTTGGTGGGCTTGAATTAATTCAGTTTTAGCGCCTGTGTATTGTTGATATTTATTTTGTAATGTCGAGTAACTCCATTGCCCTGCATCTTGCGCATAACGTAGGGCTTGGTGCACTGCTCCTTCCCCAGCAGAGCCTCTCTTTAATTCAAAAATAATCAATTCGCCTCTTTCGTTTAGTGCATAAATATCTGCCTCGGCTTGATATTGACGCTCTTGAAATATCGGCATTAAGCTGGAGTCTTCAAATAGAACATCAAGAATGCTTTTTGCTATTAGCTCCTCCAAATCTTTTTCAAGGTTTCCAAAGCTTGAGAAATCCTTAAATGCGACAGGTTCTATTCTGTCAAATTTTCCTTTCGAAGAGCATAATTTATACAACATTCACTAGTTCTCCTTTTACATACAACGCAAAAGCTAAGAGGCGTGTCGGCTTTATGCCGCGGCCCTCTTGAGCGACTTGTTATGCCTCATTTCTTGAAGGCATTTATCCATCTACTATTCTCATACAATGTTGAACTGTTAATATCCATCGATGGGTCGCCGATTATAACACGCAATAACTTTTCCACTGAGGCGTAAAGGTTTTTAAACATTTCTTGACTAAGTGTGATTTTGCCGATTGAATTTAAATCGATATCCAGATCAATTGTTTTTCCCCTCGTTTTGCCTTCCCACAAAATCCTAAACTCCTTTTCAAATCTATAAGGACGCCGTTTAATGAAAGGCATGTTATCTATCATAATTGTGTTGTTTTCAACTTCGTCTATTTTCTTATAGATAACCTTCTCGTACCGAACTTCGGGTAAATTGCAAAAGCATTCAAGTAATTTGTATTTATTAAATTCAATACAACAACCCGAAATCCCATCGGCATATGTTTTCCAATGGTGAACCGTTTCATCTCCCATGCAAAAACACACTGCAAATAATTTAGGAATCTTCTTCCTCCTCTTATATTCCAAGATTATCTTGGCATCATTTTTGTCTTCCCAAGTTGATGGATCTCGAAGAACAAGTTTCCTCCTTCTCAACAAATCCAGCAACGCAGGCAACGTTGTGAATCGGTTCAGTTTAGTGTATTGTTCCTCAGTTTTCATAGGCATAACATGATCCGGTTCACCCGCGCCCGCCGCCCCTCCAATCGACGTCGGCCCGCGCGTTGCGCGGTGCGGCGGGCGTCGGGTGCAACCGGTTGTTAGGCCGCTAATTGCATCACAGCCGGTCTTGTCTCCAATCAATCCATCGATGTACGACTCGAATGCCGAGGAGTGCGCACTCTGAACATGTAGATCGCCCAGCCAAGCGTGTTGCGCCC
>CAZUTR010000293.1:0-3370 GCA_964623545.1 uncultured Pirellulales bacterium
AATCGATTGCACAGCAATAGTCAATTACTGTGTTGCGTTCCGCCTAAGGCGGGTAAAATTTCTTATTGCGTGAGATATCCATCTTTTAGCGGGCAGCGCAGGGGAGAAGAATCAAATGGCTTGGCCACAGGTATTAAGAATTCAAATGCAAAATTGGGGAGGGATTGCGCTCGCTCAGGATAAACTCTCAAAGGCAGGGAATTATCTAAATTGTGTTTACGTAGTGAAGATAGCTGGGTGCGAGCGGTCAAGGTCTGTGCAAAAACAGAGGTTGGAAGAAAGCCGAGGCATAAAAACCATGTTTTCAAGCAAATTTTCAACAAAAATTCCTTGAAAAAGGAAACTATTGACAACTTAAGGCGTATTTTTGTATAATTGTTGATATTATACGAAAATAATTATATTTTGTCATCGTTTGAATGGAACATGTCAGGGTGTGTACTCTTTTGGCGCTTCTATGATATTTCTAAAGAAATAGGGTAATTTTTATGAAAAACGAAGGCTTCACACTTATCGAGCTGCTCGTGGTAATTGCAATTATAGCAATATTGATGGCGATTTTGCTGCCATCTTTGAACCACGCCAGAGACCAGGCCCGTTTCACAGCCTGCCTTAACAATCTAAGGAACCTTTCGACAGCATGGTATATGTTCCAGGATACGTACGATGGGGAATTAATCAATGGCGGTACGCCAAGTAACGGTATTGGAGGCCCAGGTGGGTCTACTGATTACGATTCAGAATATTGGGTAGAACCACCGCAGACTAAAGATGATATTCACGTACCGGATGGTGATGCCACTCTCGAGCACGAGCTGAACGGTATAAAGGCAGGTGCCCTGTATCCCTTCGCCAGGAATGTGAACGTATATCGCTGTCCTTCTGATAAAAGAAAGAGACACAAATATAAAGACGACCCTTGGCGCAGCTATTCCATTCTCGGCAACTTGAATGGTGAAGAAAACGGAATAAGCAGGAAAGCAGTCAAAAAATATATCGAGTTAAAAAAACCTGCCGATGTGATTGTATTTGTTGAGGAAGCTGATTCCGAATATAGAGAATATCGGAGATTTAATAAAGGGTCCTGGATTGTATATGTCGATAAACCACAATGGGTGGACAATTTGGCAATTTGGCACAATAAAAGGGGTTGTTTGGGTTTTGCAGACGGCCATGCAGAAAGACACAAATGGCTCGACGAAAGAACTATAGAAATGGCTGAGAAACTGTTGAAGATGGAGGTACATGATGATCCACCAAATCCTGACCTCGAATATATGCAGGAACGTTATATACTAAGAGCTACGGCAGAACTCCCATAAAAACGCAGAGCGAGAAAGCCCGGGTATTGCAGAAGCTATAATATAAGGATTTTAGCTTGGAGTATAAAGTGGATTGAACATAGTTGTTTAATATTTGAAAGAGCTTTTTATGAAAGGAGTAACATTATGTCAAAAAAAATGATGTTTTTAATCTCTTTTGTTTCGGTGCTGGTTCTCGTATCTGTTACTTACGGCAGCGATGTGGTAAGTGATTTCGAAGAGGGCCTGGACGGATGGGAGCCATATCCAGGCATCGCCCTCACATCTGAAATGATGAGCATCGGCACTACCGGTGCTACATTGCATGACTACGGCATGAGGGTGTACTCTCCGAGTGGCACCTATTGGGGTATTCGACTCGACATACAAGCTGAGCCGTGGGTGGTTGCGGGTAACAACCACGTTTCATTTGATGTGACATGGATTGCCTCCGAGTGGGAAGGCAGTACCTGGGCCAAGATCGAGGCAATCGCTATTACCGGCGATGGGATGGGATGGCAAGAGGTAGCAATTGACCCTAATGTTGACCCTGTTAGTCCTGATTATCCTGGTGTCTGGAGTCCTGGTTGGGGGGACCATACGAGGAAATTAACCTGGGACTACTCCAGTATCGATACGAGCGGTCTTTCCGAGAATCCTACGTATCTGTATTTTATACTCCCCTTGCAATCGGATATTGGCGGACCTTTTTACTTCGACAATGTTGTATTCTTCGACTCCGTATACGCCAATACCCCAAGTCCGCCTGACACTCAGACAGATGTGCCGATTGAGACCGATTTTAGCTGGACAGCCGGCGACTATGCGCAGTACCATGATATTTACTTCGGCACAAGTTTTGCGGAAGTAAACGACGCAGATAACAGTGGTGACCCGTGTGCGACTGAGGTTTATCGTGCTCGGCAGGCAGTTGGTGAAGAGGACTATGTAATTCCGGAAACCCTTGAGGTTGGCAAGACTTACTATTGGCGAATTGATGAGGTTAGTGATACCTGCGCGCCAGGTTTGTGGAAGGGAGAGGTGTGGTCATTTACAACTCAGTGTAAAGCCAGAAATCCGAATCCAGCTAATCGGGCAACAGAAGTCCAACGTACTTCGTTAGAGCTCTCGTGGAGACCTGGATTCGATGGTGCAGAGCACGATGTTTACTTCGGCACAAGCTTTGAGGATGTGAACGGGGCGGATAACAGTGGCACGCCTGGACCGACCGAGGTCTATCGTGCACACCAGGATGCCAATACCTACACTGTTCCGGAAATCCTCAAAACAGACCAAACCTACTTTTGGCGAATTGACGAGGTCAACGATTCCTGTAGTCTTTATTTTAAAGGTGATGTGTGGGAGTTTGCTACTATTACTGCAAAGGCCCAGAATCCCTATCCTGTTGACGAAGGAACAGGAGTTTATATTCATGCGATAGAACTCGCCTGGACTACAGGCCCATATGCGGCAAGCCATGATGTTTATTTCGGCGCCGATTATAATGATGTGCTTAATGCAAATGATAATGACACGACAGGGATTTTCAGGGGCAATCAGACTGAAACTGAATATCCTCTGATTAATCTTGACTTAGAGACGACTTATTACTGGCGCATAGATGAGGTTAATGAAGCTCATGAAGACGTGAACTGGACGGGAGATATCTGGAGCTTTACGATACCTGATTATATTACCATAGACGACTTTGAGTATTACACCGTTAGCGCTTCCGATGGAGAAGCTTCCTGTCCTTACTATGACGGCAATGACCTTCGACTCGACCTGAACAATGATATGCGTTTCTGGTGGCTGGACGGTCACGTTCAGAAGAATCCCCAAGGGAACTGTACGAGTGCTATAAGCGATTACAATCCGCTGGCCCTTGAAGGTAGCATTGGTCGCTTACCGGGTTCGAGAATCATCCGTGCAGACAATGGCCAGTCAGGTTACGGTATGAGTTATTTCTATGACAATAACGATGTCAATAATGCCGACTTTCCTCCAGAGACCACTGCGCTTGAAGACCACTACTCTGAGATTCTTCGATATTATGCCGGCGGAATAGA